>NZ_JCAFYN010000006.1:0-132514 GCF_059374735.1 Enterococcus sp. GPZ-007
GTTGAACGAACTTTCACCAAACGAATTTAGAAAACAAGCGGCATAAAAAAGACACTCTCCAAAAATTGGAAAGTGTCTGAAATGTTGATATATAAGGATATATTAACGTTTTGAGAACCGTGAAGCTTTACGTGCTTTCTTAAGACCTGGTTCCGCACATAAAATAACATATATTCAAAAATTCGTTGTAATACCAATATTAATTAGCGATTTTATAAAAATACTAATTCAATGAATTTTAACCAATTTTAAAGTATTCGTACCTAAAAACGTACCTAGAAATCATTTGCAAACCAGAACATGACTACTTTTATAATAGAACTAAAAATCATTGATTGCATCTGTCATGATTTTTAAAAAATATTCTTTTTCAGGTGCTTCATCAACACAATATAAAACCAATGACTTTCTTACATAGCTGGCATGATCTCGTAAAAGTTTTGAGTTCAACGGAAATCCTTTAGCATTTGCAAATAGACCGGCAAAGCGCATAACTGTTCGGGTATTTCCCTCTCTAAACGGATGGATTAACCATAATTGAGTAATCAAGTCTGAAAACAACGGAATCATATCTTCCACACTAATATTGGACCATTCCACTTGGTTCAGATTATCAATAATCGTTTCAATTTGAAACTGAATTGATGAGATTTCACCGTATGTTAACGACACGCCGCCCAAAACAGCTTCTTCTTTATAGATATCTATCGTTCTAATCTGCCCTGCCCACTCGTATAGATCACCAAAAATGTATTTATGAACTTCAAGAAATGTTTCGTAGTTGAGCGGCTTATTTTCAAACCAAGCATCAATATCTAACAATTTTAAATACGTGATATCCGCTTCAGCTTTTTCAAGAAGATCCTTATCCGCTATACCTAGTTTATTTTGCAAGACATCAGTATCTGGAATCAAATAAGGATCAAGCATTTTTTAGACCCATTGCACGATATTTTTCAATAACCGTTTCTAAGGCATCCGCAATTTCCATATTACCTGCCACATACTCCTCCACTAATTTCATAGTATCATCAGAAGGTTCCGCAGCATCTAAAGTTGAATAGCTCAAAGCAACATTGCGGAGCTTCTCACGCTCGATTTTAGTCGTATTTTTTACCGAGTATTTGTAATCAGACATATCTCGTCAACTCCTTTTAGAATGCTTACTGATGTACATTATATCATGTTTTAAGTGTTTCTAAGTATAATCAAATTCAGCGTTTATTTTAATATTCTCATTTAGTATGAAGGATAGATGAGAAATTTAAAAAACAACAATTTCTAACTACCTTGAGAAAACACAAATAGTTCTACTTAAAAATCAATCCTGAAGTTTAAATTGACTTTCTAATGGGTGACTGGTCCAAAGTTTATCAAAACTGATGTCCAGATTTAAAGAATCAATTTTTGTTTTTATGATATCTAGTAACGTTTTCCCCTCTAAATCGACAAAATCATTTAATACTAAATCAATAATGATAATATTCTTTCTAAGAGAAACTTTTCTAATCAATCCTTTACCCGCGTCCCAATTGCCTCTTCCCGTAATACCTTTTTTGGTTATCAATAAACCTACACCAACTTTGGAGATATCTAATAAAGAAGCTAATTTGCCTATCCAAGTAACATCCACTTTCTTATTGTAGTTTTTGCACTCTACAATAATATTTCCAACTAAAAATCTATTAAATACAAACTCTATTAAACTTGTTCCATACAATGTTGGAATAAGCAAAAGATCAATTTCATTTGTTGAAGTACGTATATTCGTTTCTACTCTAAAAAGCTTGTGAACGCAAAAAATATCTTCAATAACTTTCTCAAATGCTTCCCCTTTGCTTTTCTCAGAGGGAAAAGTACCATCTATTAATTGGGTTATTGTATTATTAATTTGATCAGATTGCTCTTTAGAAAAACGTATTTCGTCTTTGAAGCGTTCTAGACTATCGGTTAATAAAGATATTACATTATCTATACTAATCTCGTCCATTAGACATTCACCCTATAAAAAACAAATATATTATCTTTATATTTTATCGATATATCGTGTCCATTTTCTTCATCGAAGATGGTCTCAGGAACATCAGATAGTTTTTTGAACTCGCCTGATAAAAAACGATCTCCAACCTTAATTTGAAAACGCGGATCAATGATATTGGAATCCAAAAGAGAGTTTATAATGAAAAATGTTTCCTTTTGATTGATATTAAAGAATTTTTGAATATAGGAAGCATATAACCTTTTATTATTATAGTCGTCTAGTTTAGACAAAAAAACATCCACTTGATCAGCATTCACAGAATCAAATTTAGCAATTTTGGATTTCGCAATACTTTTCGAGTAAGCATTTAGTGGCATCATACATCCCGCCCCTCCCTCTTGAATGGTGGTAATAGTTCAACAAGGTATATTCTTGATCTGACAGTACAAATTTAATTTGAATTCTCTTGCTCTTAATCCTATTATTCCAAGTAAATGTTATCCATGGTAAATGCGCTTCTTCTTCAGTTTCTACTATAAAATTCTCAAGTAGCAGTTTGATATCAGGGGATTGTGAAAATAGATCATCGTTATCCTCAATCAGTTGCTTCAACTCACCCAAAATTGGTAAAATTATCGTCTCTGAATCTGCAGAATCTAGAGTAGCTTGTGAACCCGACACTAATAACATTTTTTGCGCAGAAACTTGCGGAGTACTCTCAATTTCTTCTTTTTAAAATCTTCCAAAACTTGATATAAATCAATCGGTTCTAATGTTAGAAGTTTTGAATTTCGCAACCAATCGCACACTTCATTTATCCTATTAGTGAAAAAATTGGCATCATCATTTCTAAAATAAGTAGCAACATTATCCGCATCTACTAGCAGTTTCAACAGTACTTAATCGATCATCTTTTTTTATTAGTATACCAAAAAAGCCATTAACACGGACGAACTTTCTAATATTATTCAACAATTACACTCACCACATACACAACTTTCATATTCTCACTAATCCTATATATGACTGATTGATTATCCTTTACCACTTAATGAATCTCACCTACATTACTTGATTAATGAATAAAATAATCTTGCTAGTTGATTCGATTGAAGGAAGGTAAAGAAGAAACCGTCGATATTTTTGGAGATTACGTGAAAATGGAAAGAGTCTAGGACAATCTCTGGGTAAATGAAAAACCCCGCTATGTTCAGCAAGGTTGGTTTTTCATTATTTAGCTACTGATCTTTTGCTTGGTCAGTTATTATGAAATGCTTCTTAGCGGTTTCAGTGGACGAAACATCAAAACGATTGGTCACAATGCGCAAGAGTCCATGCGTTGGACCTTTTTATTGGTCCTAGATAAGTCATCCAAGAATAGTAAAAAGGACTTCCTTGTAGTTGGATAGCTGGAAGTTAAGGCTTCAGTGATTGGGAATTCTTTGCAACACTAATGAGGAGTTTCCTAAAAAGAAACTCAGTATATTTGATAACCGCGTACATAACTAATAAAAATGCGGTTACCTTAGATAACATCAAAAATGATTCAATCACACTCATCTCATAATCCTGTGCCTGAAAAATTCCATATACCGAATTTGTAGCAACGGCTGTTATTACAGTTGGAAACGTTAGGGAAGAAAAACTAGGAAAAAAACCATTCTTGACTATTTTCGGAATTTGGATAATGGAAAATAGCCATAATACTATGACGATTACCAATAAAACTAGACAAACAAAGAGATTAACTTGCTCTCCCCAGATTTTTACATATGCGTTTAACAGTACACTTGCTGGAGAAGCGAAAATGACGATTGTAGGAAACATAGCCCTTGGAATATGATTAATCACTATATAGCGGTAAAAAAGTATAGGCAATAACACGATAAAGCCCATTATGCCAATAAAAAAGACCATTTTAGCAAAAAAATCATTTTCCAGGTATGACGGAGCAATAAATGCATTCACTGCAAAGCCAACATAAACAATAAAATAGCTTGAAGAACAATCTTTTAAGACAAATGATTTTCTTATTAATATTGAAAAGTGAAGTAATAGTATGAAATGGATAGTTACAGCAGCTCCCCATAGAATGATGGAAAATAGAAATGAACGATTTATTGTATAAGTGGACAATACTGACAAAGCCATTGGAAATGTACACAAAATCCCAATAGAAGATTTTTCTTTTAGTTCTAACTTTATAGATGCACGATCAAATTTGAAATCAGCTAAATTTTGATGGGACACATAGTTGAATAAACCTACCGTTGTTACGGAAGGTAAATCGCATACTTTTCAATTCTAGAGGAGAAGGTCTCGTTGATCATTAATTGATTAAGCACCATAGCCCAGTTCTGGATTCGAACACCTGCCCACTTCGCATGTAATTCTTTCGTGCGTAAATAAAGTAGTTTTAGGAGTTGGTGTAAAAATGTTCACTTTATTTCGTTTCGCAGGTTCATTATGGCGTGGCTAATCAAATAGTTCTAGTTCTTCACTTATCAGATTGCGTCAAGAATTTGTTGGAATTCGTATGGAGAGGCAGCATGATTAAATGATTACACTTCTGCCGGAGAGAATCAGATACGAGGAGGTTCATTGTCAAGGGCAATCGGAGCCATAACACCACGATATTCACAACACCTGTTTTTTTATCGTCATTTATCCATGGGCTTAATACCGTTCGTTCCCTATACAATGGGCTTTGTTTCTATTATAATAGTAGTAATGTTAAAAATAGTTTTTAACGAAAATGCTTTTTGTGGAAATTATTTTTTGAATAAAAATAATTGGAGGGAGATTATGGAGTTTCGAACATTGCAAACGTTTCAAGTCGTTGCTGAGGAATTGAATTTTACGAAAGCTGCTATTAAATTGAATTACTCACAGCCAACCGTTACAAAGCATATACGCAGCTTAGAAGAACATCTAGGAACCATCTTATTAGAGAAACGTGGAGGAAAATATGTATTAACCTATGCAGGAGAACAGTTATATAAACGTGCAATCAATATTCTAAGAGAAGTGAATCTAATCGAGGGAATTCCTAGCGAACATGGAAAGAATCATTTAATTCATTTACAAGGTCACGACTACTACTGCTTCCGCTATTTTTTACCGGCAATTCGTCAAATAAGCAAAAAAAATCCGACGGTATCTTTTCAGTTGCATGGCTCTAGCAATGAAGAAACAATTAGTCGGCTGTTAAAAAATGAGATCGATATCGGAATTATTTCAGGCAATATCGCATCTTCTGATTTGAGTTATGAAACGATCGATTATGAAAGCGTTATCTTATGTGTCAACACAAAGTATTATCGTCCTAATTTCCATTTGGAGGACTATTTTGAACGTTATCCAATCGTTGTAGATCAATCTGAATATTATAACTACCACAACTCTTTTAAGCAATCCCTGAACACGCCACAAATCATTGACTCGACAAGTGATGAAGTGGTGCAAGAAGCCGTCTTGAACAATAGCATGCTGGGAATCGTTCGAGCCGGAAGAATTCGCCATTTGATTGAATCAAAACAAATTTCAATCATCAAAGAGCTTTCGACAAATGAACCTGTTAATGTGGTAATTAATAAAGCAAGCAGCAACCATGAAAGTATTCAAAATTTGTATTCACTTATCTGTCAGCAAAGTCAGGCCCACTCGAAGACCGCCAAAGTCCAATGGATCTGATCTCTTATTACATGTTTTAAAAAGATTGGGGAATCTTTTTAAACAACAAAAAAGCCGCTTTGTTATGAGACAAAGCGGCTACTTTCATGGTTTTATAGCCACTTTCTTACTCCCGAAAAAGTGATTGAGCACGCACGATGTTCCTGACTTGGATACTACGATCCTTACAGTTGCGGGTACAGCGTTGGATTTTCACCAACTTCCATCCTAGTCGTAACGACTATTACGCACTCAATTGTATTAAACTACCATTAGTTTAGCATAGAAGCTTCTTATTGAGAAGCAGCAGCACTAGAAATTAACTCCTCACTTAACAGCGGATAGCCTAATGAAGATTCTAGCAGCTTCAAGGCTTCATCGGGGTATTTACAGGCTAAGACTCCCAATGAGGACATAATGTAATCTTGATCAATCAAAACCTTCGGAATGCCTGTTGGCAATAGTTTGGTATCCGAATCTTCTTTACGGATATTCTTCAAAATGTCTGGACCATTCTTTAATCGTGTCAATGCGCCTCCGGTTCCAATGACATAGCGAATATTCGACAGATCCTTCCCTTGGGCTAGGGTATCTCTACCGGAAGGCCCATAAACATAGCGCAGAGCGCCAACATGCCGATCTACCGCCGTCTTCACGGCTACTTCGGTCAATCGTTCAACAAATGCTCTTTCTTCTTTATTCTTAGGAATCGAATGATACTCCTGCCGCAGCTTTTCCAGATGATGTCCTTCTTTGACAAGCTGCTCTTCACCAACAATCTCGATGACATGCTCCATATTGACAAACATACCCAGATCACCTTCAACCGTCCTCTTGGCTACTGGCTCAGGAGCAACTTGAATTTTTGAAATAGCATCGGTTCCCTCGGTGACAGAATACACATCCGTTGTTGCGCCACCCACGTCGACGACTAAGACATCACCGATTTTTTCATAGATTAGCTGGCTTAAATTCATTACCGCCGCGGGAGTTGGTGTAATGGTTTCATTTACCAGATCGTGAATATGCTCCATTCCAGGCGCGTGGATGATGTGCTTTTCAAAGGCATTTTGAATCACCCTGCGTGTCGGCTCGACATTCAGCTCGTCAATTTTTGGAAAAACATTTTCAACAATGTACAGCTCCTGTTGACTATTTTCAAAAATCAGCTTGATCTCTTCATTGTTTTCAACATTCCCCGCGTAAATCACGGGAATCGACAGACCTAAGTCAACGATTTTTTCTGCATTGTCTAATGCCGTTTCACGTTCGCCATAATCCACGCCGCCGGCAATCAAAATAATGTTTGGCGAAGCATCCGCAATTTTTTTCATATCTGTTCGCCGTAATTTTCCAGCTGTCACCATATGAACAATCGCTCCTGCTCCCAACGCCGCTTCTTTGGCCGCGCGTGCAGTCATATCAAAGACCAGCCCATGAACAGTCATTTTTAGCCCACCGGCCGCACTGGATGTGGCGAACATCTCGTCATAGGAGAGCTGATCCACCTCCAGCTGTTCCTGCAGATCCTTGATGCTGTTCTCTAGACCGATTCG
The DNA here is from genome assembly GCF_059374735.1 of Enterococcus sp. GPZ-007. NCBI lineage: Bacteria > Bacillati > Bacillota > Bacilli > Lactobacillales > Enterococcaceae > Enterococcus > Enterococcus sp. GPZ-007. Next base: position 7,210 of record NZ_JCAFYN010000006.1, read on the forward strand.
AACATCACCCTCTAACACCGTTGTTGCAGCCTGTCCTTGTCCTAAAAAGACAGGCTGCGCTCCATGGATACCTTGAAAAGCATTAACCACGGTTGTCGTCGACCCGATCTCTGCTACTAAGATATCAATTTTCATTAGACTTCTTCTCTTTCCATTTCTTTCCTGCGCTCTACTAACGCTGTTGCGACATTTGCCCCGTTGCTTCCCCGTCCAAAGCCAGCGTCCATTCCATTTTCAACAGCGATCTCTGGAACAACTTGAGTTCCGCCAGCCATGATCATGAGTTTTTCACGAACACCTTTTTCAATCGCTAATTCGTGAATCCGTTTCATGTTGCGGTAATGAATATCATCATGACTGATAATCGTTGACGCTAGGATTGCATCGGCATTTAATTCAATCGCCGCATCTACCAATTTTTCGACTGGTACGCTCGTTCCTAAGTAATGGACTTCCATACCGTATTTTTCAATTCCGCCGTGTTTGATGTCGATGATTTCCCGCAATCCTACAGAGTGCTCATCTTCGCCTACTGTTCCTGCGACAATCACCATTTTTTTGCGTTTTACTTCTTCGCGAATTTCATCGTCCGATAATGTTTTTGGTTCTTCAGGAATGACTAGCGTGGCTTTATCAATCGTAAATGGTACCCGACCTTTTAGCTCGATTCGTGTTCCTTCGGCGGCCTGCATCACTTCCTTGTTGATCACTTCGCAATCCACCAGCCCCATCTTCTTCCCAATTTCTAGCGCCGCAAATTCTGCCACGCGTTTTGATTCTGGGAGCATCATTGTTAGCAGGATAATCCCATCGCCCTGCCATTCTGCTTCTGGCTTGATCAATCCCTTTTCTCTAAGCTCTTTGTTTTCTTCTAAACGAACATTGACGTTGTCATTTTCATCCAGTTCATCGATAAAAATAATTTTCTCCGGTTTTTCAAAAGTAGAGCCGCCAATTAGACTCGCAGGATCTTCTACCGCACCTTCATCGTATTGCGCAACATTATTATAGCCATAATGGGCAGTAACGGGCGCTAAATAATCTTCATCTCGTTCATAGACTGTATTTTCTCCAACACCGCCATTAATTTTGCGAGAAATGCCGTCCTCATTTCGCTCTGGATAATTTCCAGAATCTACGAAGAAGGCATCTTCAACTGCTTGGAAGTAGCCGCCAGCTTCAATGATTCCTTCAAAGAACAGGACCGCTCTTTCTTTGATTTCACGAGCGGTTTCTCGTAACGGGCCATCATCAAGCAGCTTCACCATATCACCAAAGCCATCTAACCCTTGGAAAACCTGTTTCGCGGTGTCCACGGCTTCGATATTGTAAATATGCCAAGGAACATTTCGACCCTCGTCTGGCGTAATAGTTGATTGGATATCGGCACTGGTTAATTTTGAGATCAATAGATTCAGTACATGGGTCACCGTCGCTTCACGGGTTGAGGCCTCCATGTATTTTGTATTCTGCTGTGCACGCATCCGATAGTCGCTGAAAAATTCCCGTAAAGCAACAGCATACGGCAGGTCTAGGTACATTGACGGTGCTGGTGGTGCCGTTGGCGGAACGGTGGACAAGCAGATGTCTGATTTTTCCATTCCGACTTTATGGGAGAAGATCGAATTAATCGCGTGCTGGACCATCAGCTCAGGCATAACCTTCCAGGCTTCGCGTGCCGTTGCATTCGCGTTGTGCGCCCCGTCAATTTGGGCGATTCCTGCCCAAGCCATCACCTTTTTCGATTCACAGGCATCGACAAATGAACGAATCATATTAATATTGCGATACAATACATTGTATTGCGGATCTTGGTGGGCGCCGTTAACTCCTTCTTCGGCGAACATTACCGCAACCTCTGGACCAGCGATTCCTGAAACGTAGCTATGATAATTAATTGGACGACCGACTTCGTCTTCAATCGCATCTAACGCTTTTCTTTGTGCTCGAACTTGTTTCCGCGTAATGGGAATACCACCGATTCCTTGCGGTGTGCCCTCAATCAGCCCTTCAAAATGAGACTGGCCCGCCGTACGAATCACCATCAGATGATCGGCGCCATGCCATGCGGCCATCCGCATTCTGCGAATATCATCTTCAAAACGACCTGAAGCGATTTCCGTTGTAATTGAAGAGGTTCCTTGAGGATCAATATTGTCAAAATATTTTGCGGACGGTAAGGGAACATATTTTTTTAAGGATTCTGCCATGTCATGGTATTCAAAGCTGTGCATCTTGTAGCGTGGAACTGGCGTACGCCATGACCAGCCGCGACGTCTTGGACGATAATTGGCTAAATCGTCTAAAATTTCGTGTATATCTAACTTTTTATTTTCATCAAGCTTCATCTCTTTTGACATCTTAGTTTGCCTCCTTGAAGATACGATCTACTTGTTCCCAAAGTTCGCCATCAGCTAGTTTTAATCCGGCAGCTCGGACGCTCATGTCATTTTCTTTGGCGATTCGATAAACGATGTGTCCGGCTCCTTTGCCCATCAGCTCATGAGACAGCACGCGTTTAACAATTTCTGTCGCTTCAATGGATGAGAAGCCCATTCGTAATAAGACAGAACGTTCAATTGACGGCGAGGTGTATTTTTTCCCCATGTCCAGCATCGGTTCAACGACCTCTTCTGCTAGTTGCCAAAAACGTGCCTTCAATTCCTCATCGCTTAAATCAGCTAAATGCTTTCTCGCATCCTCAAATTTTATCTTTTCCACTTCCGTCACCTCTTAGTTCAAATTTTTAATGAGTTGTTGGACCTGCTCAACAGTCCCGTTGATCTCTTCAGCTAAGTACTCCAGTTCACCCTCGGATAATGGCTTATCAGTCGTCTTTAAGACATTCTTCACCAGTGATTGCTTCAAGTAAGCCAAATCAATATCGTTCACTGAGATTTTTTCCGGTGAAGAAGGTAAGATGATCGATTTTCCTGGGATCTCCTCTGCTGGATTACCAAAACGAACATCAATCCCATTTTCTCGTGCAAAAGATAGCTGCGGCTGAACACTCTTGCCAGCGCCGGTATATTCCGTTTCTTGAACTAAAATGATTTGATCCTCCCGCATCTCTTGCGCCAAGACAAAGGCAGCGGCTAAGGACGTATTTCCTGCTGGACCCTTTTCTAATCCTTCCAAGTTGGCTAAAGCTTCGGTGATAAAGAACACTTCACCCTGACGAATTTTCACGTAACGATCCATGTAACGCAGTGGACGCGCGGCCGAGCGCGGAACATCTGACCGATCTGGTGAAGTCGTGAAAGGTACACCAAAGCCGGTATGTCCAGTCGTAAATGATTTCCGATTAAAATCTACATCTGATGCCATGTGCAGTCCCTGCAAATCGACACTAGCGCCAACAATTTTCGTCTCTGTATTTCCCGCTTTGCGCATTCCCCGAGCAGTACCAGTCAGGTTTCCACCGCCCGCATTTGTAGCCACAACGATATCCGGCTGTTGACCAAGCTGGTTGAACTGCTGGACGATTTCATAGCCTAAGGTCTCAACGCCCGCGATTCCAAAGGGGGTATATAAGGAAGCATTGAAGAAGCCGGTTTTTTCAATTAGTTTTAGGAATTGATAAAATAATTCCGGTCCAACTGTCAGCTGGACAACCTCCGCACCTAAAGCTTCACATTTACGAGCCTTTTCAACGATTTCTGGCTGTCCGACCCCCTTTGAATCAAAGCATTCCTGAACAACAATACACTTCAAGCCAAGTTTTGCGGCATGACACGCGACTGCCGCACCGTAGTTTCCGCTAGTTGCGGTCACCACACCTTCGTAGCCTAATTTCTTGGCATGATACACCGAGATGGCTGCGCGTCGATCCTTGAAGCTTCCTGAAGCATTGGCCGCTTCATCCTTTACAAAAATCCGCGCGCCGTTTCCTTTCGGCGCATATTTTCTGGCGAGCTGGGTTACATTCTTCAGCTCGACAATGGGTGTATTCCCCACACCTAACGAGCGTTGAATCTCAATCATTTCCTCCATCGAATAGGCAGCCTCTGACATCATTTTCTCGTAATCAAAGGCTACACCTTCTAGCTCAAATTCTTCATAGTTGATTTGCAATGAGGCCTCCATCAGCTCTCCGCGACGTGCCATGACGGCTTGATAACTGTCGTCTCTCACTAATCTGCACCTCCAAATAATTCTCTTCTCAGCATCTGATCAATCTCGACAATCTCCGGAACAAAATTTCCGAAGCTATGAGTAAATGTCGGATCAACCTGAACCAAGCGCCCCGTTTCTATCCGACCGGTGACGGTTTTGATCGTTACTTCTTCTCCGATGTCGCCATCCTCTTGTAAAAAACCCTTGACCCACATTTCAAGCGGGACTTTTTTGGTGCTATCTGGTACTTGCGGTGCCCGTTCATTCGTCTTTAGCACAACTGAATGAATCTGCACCCAACTTCCGCTTTTTATCATCTTTTCTACCCTTTCCTGTCTCTTAAACGATTTTTGCCTCTTCATGGATTTGATCTCTAAAATCTCCTAAAATCGCATGAGGAACCGGCAAGTCAATCATGCTGACTAAACCTGGACGCGCGTTAATTGTTTGGGGAATCATATTGACACACATAGCGATCGTTCCAACTCCGCCTTCAATTTCTGGTGAATTCACTAGATTTACCTGAGGATTTCCGTCAATAATGACATAATCTCCCGTTTGGACCCCTACCTGCTCTGGCTCGATCTGTTGCGGATGGTCCATGGCGATCAGCTCTTTGCCATCCTTGATTCCACTTGCCTTCATGGAAACACCGGCAACCGTGCCTGCTTTTGCTTCGCCGTGTGGAGCCACACGATCAACCTCTGTTACAATCGCATCCATGGATTGTTTAACGGTATCTAACTCGACTCCCAAAGCCTTCGCAATCATTAGCATCGATTCTGGGAAGCCGACGTGACCCGCCAAGGTGCCATCCTTCTTTCCTTGTTCAAATTCTTCTACAGAAATACCGATTCCTTGCTCCTCCATTACCGCTTTTCCAAATGGAGAGAGGGAGTTTACGCGACGAGAAGTGATATGTTTGATATCCTCGCAAGCACCCGTCATTACCAGTACCAATACATCCATAATCAATCCCGGATTAATGCCTGTTCCCAGAATGGACACGCCATTTTCTTTGGCTAATTTATCTAATTGCTCTGCTAACGCTGGATTTTGTGCCATTGGAAAGGCCATTTCTTCAGCGCTGGTGATGACATTGATCTTGTTTTCGACGATTTTTTTAATCTTATCGAAGGCCTTTACTGTAAAGGAATCCGTACATAATAGAACAATATCCGCTGCTTTTTCTGTAATCGCATCCTCTGCCGTACTAATTTTTATATTTTCATTGTTAGGAAAATCCTCTCCCAACACTTCAAAGATTGGTTTTCCGATCTTCTCACCGATATCAATCGCGCCGACAACATCGACACCCTTTTTCTTCATTAGCATTTTTGCCATGCCGCTTCCCATGGCACCCATTCCCCAAATAATGACTTTTACGTTTTTCAAGTTGAATCCTCCTAAGTAATTTTTTTATTCTACTGATTTATCTGGTGCTTTTCCTTTATCTTTTCTCTTCATCCCCGCCCATAAGGTACTTCCAACAAATAAGGCGATAAAGACTGGTGCGCCTGTTGTCAGCGCGCCACGCTGAGTCGGATCAAGAATCATCCCCGTTGCCACTAAAATACATAAAATGACTAATAAAATTGGGACAACTGGAAACAGTGGAATCTTAAATTTCAGATCCGCTACCGTATTCCCTTTCGCTAAAAAGGCTTTCCGATGCTTCAAGGCGCAGACTCCGGTAATCGAATAAACCACCAATTCTGCCGCTCCGATAAATGATGTTAAAAATAAATACACAACATCTGGCGAAATGAAGCTTGATGCCACCGCAAATACGGCGAAAATCATCGTTACGATCAATGCATTGATTGGCACTTTGCGTTTATTCACTGTTTTTACGAAACTAGGAGCCTGTTCAAAATGCCCCATTGACCATAGAGTACGAACGGCCGCGAAAACATGGGCGTTCGCTGAAGACAGTGCCGAGGTAACAACAACCAGGTTCACGATCATTTCTGCTGAAGAAATACCAAGTTTTCCAAACACATAGGCAAACGGGCTGCCCATCAAGTCCGCTTCACGCCAAGGTAAAACCGCAACCAGAACAAACAATGTCAAGGCGTAGCTGCCGATGATACTTAAAGAGCTGATTTTGATTGCTCGCGGCAGGTTCTTTTCGGGATTTTCACTTTCACCAGCAGCTGTCGCGAACATATCTGCGCCGCTATAAGCAAAAACCGCCGTCATCATCGACATCATAATGGGACGAAAGCCTGTCGGAAATAGTCCGCCGTCATTGGTGTAGTTCGCTAAGCCCACACCAGTTCCACCAACACCTAAAATCATCCCTAAACCAACCAGAACGAAAACAACGATTAAGATCACCTTGATACTGCTGAAAAAGAACGAAGAGGAGCCATACTCTTCATTGGATCGCGAATTTAAGAAAAATAGCAGCAGACCAAAACCGATGATCCAAACAATCGATGGCACCTGCGGAATAATATTTTTCATAATAATCGCTGAAGCCACAATCTGCGTTGGAACAGTGACTGCTAGCTGCAGCCATTTTACCCAGCCAACAGTAAAGCCCGCGCCGTAGCCTAGAAATTGCGTCGCATAGGCTTGAACGTTACCGGCAACAGGCATTTGCACCAGCATTTCTCCCATACTTAACATCATAAGAACCATGATTAATGCACCAAATGCATAGGCGACAAAGGTTCCACCGGGACCAGATTGCTGGACAACATATCCCGTTCCCAGAAACAATCCTGTTCCAATTGTTCCCCCTACACTCAGCATCGCAACGTGGTGAATCTTCATCCCTCGCTTCAGCGAAGCTGAATCTGTTGATTGGTTCTCCTGCTGTTCTTTGAGTGACATTCTTTTTCCCCCTCTTAATTAATGAACTCTTTTTTAATGTATTTGCTCGTAAATGTGCTTAACACCGATCCATAGGATACTGAGAACTCAATCTCATCTCCCACTTCATACTCTATTTCAGTATGTGTTAGATCTAACAGTAGGTGATCTGAGCTGGCCCCTAAGATTTCGATTTGCGAATCCTTTGGCGAAATATCCTCTAATGCAATATCCTGTTGACCAATCGCCACTATGCCCCGCAGCATCTTTCCCTTATCAACGTAGTGAGGCTTTTTACCAAAGGCATCCACGCCAATCTCGCCAATCGGATAGGAAGGCTTTTGCTTTACTTCGACCACCTCTGTCACCAAAGTAAAAGCATCTTGATGCATTGCTTGATAGTCGGCGCCATAGGCTGTTTCTCTTCCTAATACAAAGCTTTCACCAATTCTCAAATTATTGATCCCGCTAGGAAGCTGATTCTCTGGTGAATCCAGCAGATACAGTGAGCTAGAATTGCCGCCAGAAATCATCTCTAAAGACAAATCAAACCGTTCCTTGATTTCTTCCTGGATAGCGACCAAATTTCCAAGATTTTTCGAACTAGGTATGATGGCGCCATAGCAGGTCAAATTCACCGCTAGACCATAAATTTGAATGTTTTTCAGTTTCATGACTTCGCGAATACAGTCAAACAGCTCTTCCTTTTCGAAAAAACCTTCCCGCAAATCACCCAGATCTACCATTAAGACAATCTTGTGCAGTTTCTTTTGCTTTTGTGCCTCGCAATCAAGCAGCCGGATCGTTTTTAACTCCGAATTAAAACTAATATCCGCGTATTGGATCACTTCAGGAATTTCACTGATCATCGGTATCCGAATCAAAATCTTCTGCTTTTTTGAGTGGGAATAGCTCATTAAATTTTCAATGCGGGAATCTCCAAAATAAATAATGTCAGAAAATTCTTCATATAAAGCAATAATTTGTGAATGCGCATTGAATACTTTTGTTACAGCCGTTATCGTTAAGTCATGTTCTTTTAATTTCGCTACAATAAATGAAATGTTCTCTCTTAACTTTGTCCGATCAACAACGATTCTCGGATTTTTCATAGCATTCGTCCTTCCGTGTTATTATGAAGCGCTTTCAATAATATGATACTTTTTCTTTCCAAAGGGGAATTCACAAACTTGCATAGTTACTATTCGAAAATTGATTATTTTGAAGCTTTTTTTGAAATAACTAAAATGAAATAAAAATTGGCATACTAAACATTCGTATTTGGCATGTATTTTCTCTTTCTAATCTGTTACTTTATTTGTATACGTTTCCAATACTTTAGAGAAAGGTTTTGTTGCAATGAAAGTTTATACGCGTAGCGGTGACAAAGGAAAAACCAGTGCAATCGGGCGACCTCGTCTGATGAAAGACTCTCCCCGTATTGAAGCCTACGGAGAAGTCGACGAACTAAACTCACTCATTGGTTTAATCAATAGTCAAGAAGAAATAAAGCAAGAAGCCTTCAGCAAGCTAGCTACGGAACTGACTGAAATTCAACACTTATTGTTTGATGTCGGAACAGATCTAGCAAATATAGATGGGGAGCTTCCCCTGCGAATCACGGAAAAACCAACAAAATGGCTGGAGCTACAAATCGATTGGTACACCGATAAAACCCCAGCGATCGAAAAATTTATTTTGCCTGGCGGAAACGCCTTGGCCTCCTGGCTGCATTATGCTCGTGCCGTCTGTCGTAAAGTCGAGCGCCGCATCGTCACTCTGATGGAACAGGAAGAAATCAACACTCATGCTTATGTGTTTGTTAATCGTCTATCGGATTATTTGTTTGTGACAGCTCGTTATGCCAATACCTTGAAAAATAAAGAGGAAGTGTTTTATCGCAACAGTGATCGTGTTTTTAAAAACTAAATAGATTTCAATCAGCTATTAGGAAAAAGGTGAAATTCCTTTACAGCCCCTTTCTACTGTAAATGCTTTAGGCAAAGTCAGACACTAATCCTGATTGATAAGAACAAGCAATATCAGGGTCGTTTGTTTCAATCATTTTAGACACCCTTATATTTTGGGGTGTCTTTATTTTTTTACAAAAGGAGATAGATAACTATGAAGAAAAAAATTTGTTTTTTTGTATTAGCAGTAGGCCTTGTGCTATTTGGTGGCTGCACAACGAAAGAAGCTGATTCGACAGCTAGCTCAACGCCGAAGGAAACGATCTCCAGCAGTCAAGAAACAGAAATTAAGGCGTCCATTACGTTATTGGATGGAGAAAAGGAAATATCGAAAAAAGACGTAACTTTCAATAAGGGAGAAAAACTATTTGATGTACTCAAGAAAAATTATACTGTTGAAGATAATGATGGGATGATTACCTCTATCGACGGTCAAGCTCAAGATGATAAAAACAATAAATATTGGGTATTTACAATAAACGATGAGCAAGTAAATTCCGGGGCGAAGGATGTTGTGCTGCAGGAAGGTGATCGTGTGGTGTTCAAGCTTGAACAATTCTAATAGTAAAGCGGCTGTCTTCTTTTCACTTGGGGTAAGAGAGTTAAGCCTGCTGTCAATGATGATTGCTTTATGTGTGGTTAGCCGGACCTTCTTCCAATTTATCGTAAATGTCCAGCCAGTAACTGCTATCCTATTAATCATCACCATTTATTGGGGAAGCTATCAAGGGCTTTTAGTCAGTATTTTTTCCATTTTTATCACAAATTTCTACATGGGAATGGGTGTCTGGACAATTGCGCAAATTGTTACCTACAGTTTGATTATTTTTCTAACCGGTGGATTAAAAATGATCCCTATCTTTAAAAATAGTCTGTTGTTGCAGGCCATTTATGCCGGAATTTCAGGAATTCTCTTTGGCTTTTTTATTTCTGCAATACAGGCGCCGTTTTTCGGCATTTCGGCCTTTCTCCCCTATTACTTGGCGGGGCTTCCGACTGACGTTATGCATGGCTTTGGGAATATTGTCTTTTATCTTTTGCTGGCGCCTATTCTAAGGAGACTGTTGACTCATAAATTAGGCGAATGGCGAAGCTCACGCCAGAAGCAAAATCAAAAGAGTTGATCTTTCATAAAAAATCGAACAATTAAATGACTATTATTTTGAAAAGGCTAAATCGAAGACATTTATCCGGAGGTGGTACATTGAATATAAATGGCACTCTTGAATTTTTCAAAAAGCTTCAGGAATTTTCTATAGCAACTAGCTTGGATGTGATCGTTGTTGATAGAGACGGGAATATCGTTCCTGATCTCTCTAGCTTCTCCTATTTTTGCCAAATAGTTCGTTCAAAACCAGCACTTAAAGCTTTATGTCAAGATTGTCACGCCTTTGGAGGAACAGATGCAACCAAGCCTCGCTGTAATAATTATTGTCATATGGGACTCATAAATATTTCCGTGCCTATTATTCAAAACAATCAGTTGGTTGGCTCTGTATCAATTGGACAGGTGGAGCGATTTGATGGTAATGAAAATCAAATTCCCCACATATATCCAGTTAATCCTCCCAGCGAGCTTTCGCCAGAATTACAATTGGCAAAAAGAACCGTAAAAACGGCTTCCAAGCTTCAGCTTGAAGCGGCTGCATCGTTGCTTAAAACACTCATAGATCATCATTTTAACAACGAGATTCACGGGCAGATAGAATTTTGGTTGCCAACAGCTAAAACAGAGACGCATCAAGAAAGTCATTCAGAAAAAGAAGAAATTTGTAAGGCTATTTCCTATATAAATAAAAATTATGCAAGGGACTTAACGATTAAGGAAGTCGCAGATCACGTTTACCTAAGCCCGTTCCATTTTGGTCGTGTATTTAAAAATGAGATTCACGTGAACTTTAATACTTACTTGAATCAACAAAGGATTAAACAAGCAAAAAATCTCCTAACGCAGTCAGGTTTAAGCGTAAACGCCATCTCAAAAGAAATTGGCTTCTCACAGACAAGCTATTTCTGTAAAATATTTCGTTCGTTTGTGGGTACAACCCCCGCTAAATATCGAAAAAAAATAATCAGTTAGAACGAGTGTAAATGTTTAAATCTAAAACCCAAATTTCAGCAAAAACCAAAGGAACAGGAGCTATCAGCTTGATAGAAACCTGTTCCTTCATTTTTTTATTATTAGACTTTAGGATTCTTCAATAGTACTCCGTGAACTTCTTACTAAATCTAGTTCATTTCACTAATTAGTTGGGGGAGTCCGATATTTTTGGAAATTACGTGAAAATGGAAAGAGTCTGGGACAATCTCTGGGTAAATGAAAAACCCTACTATGTTCAGCAAGGTTACTATGTGACGTTTACTTTTGTAATCTCAGTGTCTAAAAAAGAGAATAAAAAATCTATCCTCCAAGCGCGTCTTAGTAAGCGCCTTATAGTTTAGCATGGTTTAATACAACCTCCCCAAAAAAAAGAGCAAAATAATTCATATTGGTTCTTTCTCAAGTTTATAACCCAAACTTGAGAAAGAACCCTCAGATTGCCGTTTGCTCTTTTTGTATTTAATTAGATTTCAAAGCGTACGCGACGGTAGCGAACGATCGCTGCTCCCATCAAACCAAGACCAATGACGATAAAGGCAATGATACCCATTCCACCAGTTGATGGTAATGTGCCACCTTTAGATTTGTTCATAATTTGTAATGTTTGCGCATTGTCGTAAGAACCTTTTGTTACGGTGAAATCAACATCATCAGTTAATTTTGAGAAGCCGTTTGGTGCTTTGGTTTCTCGTAATTTGTAGTTACCGTATTCTAAACCAGTTACTTCAAAATTACCATTTGCATCAGAGATAAATTTAGTCGCATTTGTGTAGTCTTCATTTGGTCCAACTGGAGTCCAAGTTTTCGTGTTCGCAGTTTCAGTTAGATATTGTTCTACTCCGTTCACTACTCTGATAACTACGAATTCAGCTCCAGCTAATCCGCTTGTTTCGCCATCTTCGTGTTTGAAGAATTTCTTACCACCGGTAATGATTGGATCAATTGGTGGGTTTGTTTTTTTGTCGTCTTGTCCACCATCATGATTCATCGTAACAGAGAACTCATTGTTGATATCCAAGTCTACTGGTGTTTCATCTGTAAACGAAACTGTGTAGAAGATTTCGATTGTTTGACCAGCATATTGACTCAAGTATTGTGCGGTTGCGGGACCACCTGCACCAGTTAAGTTCATAGCAATGTTGAATCCAGCGTAACCAGAGAAATCTGTGCCGGCATTCGTGAATGTCGATGTTGCATATGGTTGACCGGTGAAAGTGCCCACATCGATTGGTGTACCATTCATTAGAATACGATCGATTCCTTCAAATTTAACGCCTGTTTGGTCAACCGCATCGTTAAATTCTAATTTGCTGTAACGAGGAACGCCATTATCAAGTTCACCGATTTGGCTTGGCATAACAAATGACGCACGGTAGTGAATTTGTTGTCCAACTTCAAAGTCGTACGCTCCTGCTGGACGTGGTGGCAATGGATTGCCATCTTCATCCACTAATTCTTTCTCAGGATCTTCGCCTTCTACTTTGTTCTTAGGATACAAATGAATGGTTTGTAAATCTTGGCCATTGCTGCCTTTTAATGGAAGCATCAAGATTAATTTGTATGAGCCAATCTCTACATCTGGTGAAGCATGTTCTTCAAAGTAGTATACTTTGTATGTGCCGTCAGCGTTTTTCGTTGGCAAGTTCGCAAAGTTTGCTTCACCATTTGCATCAGTGGTTTGATCGCCGGGTACTTGAGTAGCTGTTGTTTTATTTAAAACAAATGCATCCATCACAGCTTTGGCTTTTGTATTGTATTCAGCATCTGTTTCATTACCTGTCAATGTAGCATTTAATGCCGCGTAAAAATCTGTGGAAATATCCCAAGCAGTAAAGGTGATTCCAGGTAATCCTTCATAGCGATCGAAGCCTGGCATTAGCTCCCCAGTATTTTCGATACTGCTATTTGGAAACTCATCCATTTTTTTCTTGTGCAATGTCACGTTCACTGAATCTGCGGCATAAGCACGTTCTCCTCCGCCTAGCACCCCTGCTAGTAACGGAATCATGCACAGCAATGTCGTTAACAATGCTACCCATTTCTTCTTATTTTTCATAATTTTTTTCCCCCTTGTTTTTGTGCAATCCAACTAAACCAACAATCATCAGCAACAACCCTAGAAAACAATAATTACGTATCAACTCATTTGTAGAAGGAAGCTCCTTTGGATAACTTTTCGGTCCCTCCCCTCCGTTACTTGGCGTTCCAATTGTCTTCGGTAAGTCTTTCCTTGGTCCTGAGCTATCTGTTATCGGCGGTTCTGTCGATTTAGTTGTCGTAGTTGTTGTCGTATCTGTTGTATCCGTCGTTGATGACGTTGTATCTGTCGGCGGCGGTGGCTTCGGGATCTCATCGTATTTGCAATGAAATAGTAAACTGGTATATTCCCTTGTCGAATCCGCTGCAAACAGTTGTGGCAAATAGACGACGATCGGCAACATATAATGATTCGCCTTTTCCCCCGAAGAGAGAATCAAATAGGCGGCATCGCGTCCATCTTGATAACGAGGCAGAGTAAAGGAAGTCTTGCCCGTGTCATCCAATAAAATTGGCGCTTGGTTCACTTTCGTCAAGTTTTCATCTTGAACAAATTTCGCCGAATTTTCTTTGCTACCATACGTGTTCAAGATAAATTCTTTGTCATCCTTCTCGTTACCTGACCGTTTTTCTCGCCATTTTGTCAAATCATAGACGTCCAATGTGAGCGAGTCGGTCCCTTCCACAATTTTTCCTTCCGGTCGTGTATCAATCTGCACTTCTACTAGACTTTCCTCTGCAAAAGCAGTAACCCCCATGTTACAAATTCCCAGAATAAGTCCCAAGAGAAGAATCACTTTTTTCATTACGATCCCCTCCTCTTAGTGTGAAGCCAGTAGAGGCTGCCTAACAGTCCTCCAGCTGTAGAGATAACACCAATAGCTACTTTGAAGAACATCGCCGTTCCCGATCCGCCTGTACTAGGCATCGGCCCAGCTCCGCGCTTCTTATTTGTGACAGTTAATTGAATAAGGTTCGGATTCCCCAGACTCCATGAACTGCTGACGCTTGAATTCGACTGAATGGTGACTTGTCCATCTTGTAAGATCGTGATTCTTAGTGTCCCGCTCATTCCTTGATACCCGTTTGGAACGACCGTTTCAGATAGGCTGTATTCCCCAGGACGTAAGCCGGTGAACTCGAAGTTTGGTCCCCCAGCCCTCGTTTGATCATAGCTGGTACCGACTAATCTGAAGCTCGCTCCCCGAAGTTCATTGCCGGCTTGATCGACTTTCTTGATCTTCAGAACGAAATCCCTCAGCTTATTGGTGACTTTGTATGGCGAAGATTTGCCGTTCAGTGTGATGTTCAAACCATTTCCAGCCGAGTTCTCCACTGCTCGAAGCTCAATGTTTGCCATCTTTTCATAACCCTCTGGCACATAGGGCTCTTCAATGATGAAGTCTCCCAGCGGAATATTATCGATCGTCACTTGACCATTCGCATCGGGCTCTAGATCTGTAGCTAGTACCTTGCCATCTGATTTACGTGTCACGGTGAATTTCGGTTTGTCTTTACTAAATGGTGTCTTGCCATCCTCTTTGTATTTGCAGATCACTGCTGTCCCGGTTAATAATTTGTTGGTCAGCTTGATCCCTTCATTTGGCTTCGTTGCAGCGGTGAAGCTTGTAGTGTAATTGTACGTCGGCTTGGCATATCCTGTTGTTCGTGATTCCTCAACGACACGATAAACCGTGTTCCCACCTTCGACATTTTGGAATACCCCTTTCCAACTATCGATCGGTGTCAATGTTAAGGTCTCGACATCCTCCCAAGTACTTCCTACTCTCTTCTGCAACGTCACGCGCACATAGCTTGTTCGAAGTCCCCAGTAATTTTCGGTTCCTTTATAGCTGTCTGACCAGATCTTCTCGACTGGAATCTCAAGATCCTTAGTCAATTTATTGGTCACTTCAAGTAATGAAGTTTTTCCATTTACTGTGATAGTGAGCTCTGTTCCCGCCGCATTTTCGACGGCTTTCAGCTCGACATCAGCCATCTTATCGTAACCTTGAGGCACATATGTCTCTTCTACGACAAATTCGCCTAACGGAATATCCGTGATCAATACTTGACCTCTTGCATTCGGCTCCAGGTCGCTGATCAATACTTTACCATCCGACTTACGCCTTACAGTAAATCTCGGTTTATCACTGGTAAATGGTGTCTTGCCATCTTCTTTGTACTTACAAAAAACTGTCGCACCCGTCAGCAGTTTATTTGTGATTTGAACTCCTTTGCTCGGTACTGTTTTCGCGGTAAACTCATCCACATTCGACGTTGGTTTCCCATACCCCGTCGTTCGCGAAGGCTCAACGACCCTATAAACGTTGTTCCCGCCATCCGCTGTGAATGTATCTTTCCAATTGTTTGCCGCATTCAATGTCTTCGTTTCAACATCTACCCATGAATTGCCACTTTTTCTTTGTAATACTACTTTGACACTGTTTGCCCGGAGTCCCCAATAGTTCTCTGTGCTCTTAAACGAATCGGACCATTTCTTCTCGACTGGAATCTCGAATTTATTCGATTTCCCTCGCGCTGACGGTACGCCAAAGTCTAACTTATCTGCCGTGCGTTCAGGTGTCGGTGTCAATGTCGTTCTTCCATTTGTCGGATACCATGTATCCCCTTTGTAGTCTTTATGGTCCGTTTTCAATCGAAGCGTGTAATCCAATTGAATCTCTTGACTACCATATAGATTGATATTCTCGACGGTAATCTTACCGTTTGAGACAACAGGATTTTTAGGCAATTTATCTGTTTCTATCGCAGGTACGCCATTCTTCTTGATCTCTTTTACCTTAGGAGTTCCTACTAATTCGTACATATCGCCGATTGGATCTTCGATAATTCCTTTATCTACCGTTTGGATTACCGAGGTAAACCAATCTTCAAAGGACAGATCAAAGTCCCCGGTCGTACTGGCATGATAAAATTGATAATCACTCTGTGTTTCTCCTGTGGCATTAGCTTTTTTGGAAGCCATTCGATACAATCCTGTAACCAATTCATCTCTTGAATGCTGTTCGACTGTAAAGTTTTTTTGGATATTAATGGCAATGGAATTAATTTCCATCCCTTGATCTTTGATATCCGCAGCTGTCGAATTGGCAGGGGTCAAATGACTATATATCCGTTGCCCTGTTATTCCTAACCTGATACCTGAAGGTTTGTACACTGTAAAATATCTATCACCCGCAGGCTCTCTTAACGGAAGACCCCAATAGCGTCCATCATAACGATATTGACCATCTAAAATATCTGCTGGATTAGGATGGTTTGAATCAATTCGCAGCCCATCGTAATAGATACTTGAATCCGAATGACCTGATAACGGTACTTCACTCATATTCGGCGCGCCATCAGTCAAAAGGAAAATGACTTTTCGCCGATTGGTCCCACTAGCATTATTCAACATTGTTTGTGCATCCATTAATGCTTTTTGTGTAAACGTGTTCCCGTTTGAGGTAATGCTCTTATACCTGTCAACGACGTTTTGCCAGCCTGTCGAGTTGGCAGACATAGGAACAATTTGGTTTCCTGAATAATCAGGTGAAGAGTAAATTACTCCTCCAATTCGAAGACTGTCAGTATCCGGATTAGCCGCTTTGAACTTATCAATCAATTTTTGTAACGAGTTGACTGCTAATGTTTTTCTCGTCATCCCGCCAATATTTCCTTGTGATTGAATCATTGAAGCGGAATTATCCAACACAAAACAAACATCTACCCCAGGTTTTGGAATTGTTCTGCCTCGGACATTTAGACGAACATCAAATTCATCTTCTTTAGTTGTCTCACTCGCGTACTTCCGTAATTCAATGTTAGGTTTTGTTTTATTCTCACCATATTTGATATACGACTTCGTGTAATCATCATTTGCAACATCCCAGCTTGTTTCACCATCCCAGCCTGGCTCTTCCTCATAGCCACCTTGATGATTTCGAACATTCGACTGCCCTGTTGGTGTCCAATAGCAGGTAGGATACGTTCCATTATTATTTGTATAGATTGGCGTCTTATTGGTGTATTTCGGTGGATCTATCCTAAGTAGCCCATTGGCAGGTACTGCAGTTGCTGGTACCGGTACTATTTCTTCTGGCTCTGGCGGTCCAATAAAATTTTCTGAACTTGATTTGACCGCGGCTTTACTATCAGAAGTTTTCGTTTCTTCTTTTTCTTCTTTTTTTGTATCCTTCACTTTAAGAACAAAAGATTCTTTGACATCTAAAATATTTTCTTTCACTTTAGCGTCCTCTTTATCGGAAAGCGTCTGCTCATCCATCTGTACATCTAGGTTGAGCTTTTTGGTTGTTTTTGGCAGTTCAAAAACAAGTTGTCCTTCCATAGAAGATGAATAATTCGTTTCGATGAGCCATCCATCTTTCTCATTCATGTTCTTTATTGTCGGATAAGTTATCACATTTCCTTTCTCATTTGTTACTTTCAGTTTGAGACGGTGTTCTTTATCACTTTCTTCGCTTTGCCTGCTGAAGGTGATCCGCCAGTGATTCGAATCTTCTTGCTCCTCGTAATCGTAGGAGACCTTTAAGAACTTTTCATCGATCAGTTCTGTTTTTGTCGTCTCAGCATGCGCCGTTACCAGTGAAGGTATCGTCTCTGTAATAAAAGCAAAAAGCAGAACAACTAACATGAGTAAGTGCTTCTTTTTCATTTCATGTTTTCCTCCTTTCATCCAATTTTTCACCCACTCTCCCTTCCACGTAACAATATGATAGCTTATAATATTTTTCTCCGCTTAATGTGTTTTTTTATAATATCTAGTTATTCTAACCAGTCATATTTAGGTTGTTTTCTGATATTTTATGACATCTAATGTTATTCCATCCATTTTTTTAAAATCAAATAAAGAATAATAAAGTTTGAATGTAGCAAAAAAAATTTGCCTTTTGAATTAATCATCAAAAAAGCAAAAAAAGAACCCCGGAAATACGATTTTCCGAGGTATCTATGAATTTACTGGGTAGAAAATGAGTGAATTCCCTTTTATTTTATTGAATGATCAAATGATTTCAGCCTATTTCTTCATGAAAAAGGCAACTATGAAGAATTGATACTGAAACTATTTGAAACGGTTCCTCTGTTTGATCCACGTCATCAAGATTTTTAGAACAGAATCGTTTTTCTTCTATAGTAAAGAAGAGACATCTCCTACAGCTGTATTTAGAAACTTGATAATAGTTTCTTTTGAGAGCAAACTTTCTTCTATTGTATAGAAAGTAAGAAAGGCTTCACGAACTCGCTCAGCTTTTGAGCAATAAGACCAAAATATTTCTAAATTGCTTCTCAAATTTCGAAATATTTTTGCTTATTGCCGATAAAGCTAGTTCGTGAAGCCGGACATGGTTACCCTTGCTCTCATAAGCTTTTTGCATGTGAAAATTTTATACTCCTTTAAAAAACAAAAAAAGATGAGGCAAGCGTCTACCTCATCTTCATAGCTATTCACTTATTCATCTACACTGCATGTTGTGTCTTGCGGTAACGTACAATTGCGAAGCTCATCAATGCTCCCCCAATTAATAGGAAGATCGCGATACCGATACCACCGGTTGATGGTAACACGCCGCCTTTAGAAGTATTCGCTACTCGTTCGCGCATATTTTCTTCGAAAGATCCTTTGTTGATTACGAAAGGAAGATCATCTGGTAATTTTTGGAACCCGTCCGGTGCTTTGATTTCTCGCAAGAAATAGTCTCCATATTCAAGCCCGATAACTTGGAAATTACCAGCATCCTCAGAAATGTAGCGTTTTGCGTCTGCATAAGTTTCATTTGCTTTAACATCTTTCCATTCAGCCTTGTTATTAGAGATGGTTAAATATTTTTCGTTCGCACCATCTTTTTTGATGACTACGAAGTTCGCGCCACCTAAACCGACTCCACTTGGATCTTCGTATTTAAAGAACTTTCTACCACCGGTCAAGACTTTTGGCGTATCCTCTTCTTTGTTTTGCGACGTATCTGTTTGGCCCTTATTCGTAAAGGTTGCAGTGAATTTGTTGTTGACTTCTTGATCGATCGGAGTCAATTCAGTTAATGAAACTGAGTAGTAGATCTGCATATCCTTACCAGCCCATCTTGCTAAATACTCGGCACAATCCTTAGAATTATTAAAGTTTTGACTAGGTGAAGTAGAACCATTAAGTTTTGTCTTAATTTCAAAACCAGCCTTAACATTAATATCAGGGGTTTCCCCTTTAGTAGTTAATGGTGACGTATGTTTACCAATGAAATCACTCATATTGATTGGTTGACCATCCATCACGATTTTATCGATTCCTTCAAATTTAACCCCGCCTAGATCTACCTCATCTTTGAATTCTAATTTCGTATAACGGGTGGTTTGAGTGCCTGTACTAGGATTTGTTGTGATCAATTCGCCGATTTGATTCGGAATTCTGTAAGTTGCCCGGAATTGGATTTTTTTGCCGATATCATAGTCATAGGTTCCATTAGGCAATGCTGCTGTACCATCGTCATTCATAATTTCTTTTACGATGTCTTTCTTATTCATTTTATTTTTTGGATAAAGATGGATATTTTCTAATTGCTCAGAAGGATCCGCTGGATTAACTGCCGGTAACGTCAAAATTAGTTTTTGACTCTCATTAACTCGGCTGTCTGCAAGTTCTTCAAAATAATAAACATTGTAGATTCCTTTGCTATTCCGCAGTGGCAAGCCAGAGAAGGTCGCTAGCCCACCAGCATCTGTTGTTTGCTGCGTTTGTGCTTCTGTCGCGTTTGCTTTATCAAGCGCGTAGGTTTCCATAAATGCTTTTACTTTTGTTTTATACTCTGCTTCAGTTTCATTACCTGTCAAAGTTGGGTTTAGCTTCGCATGGAAATCTTCAGTAACGTTCCAAACCTTGAAGGTGATCCCTTCCAATGGGTCATACTTGTCTTCAAAATCTTGAATTACCTGACCTGTATTGTCTATTTTATCATTGGGAAAATCATCCATCTGTTTCTTGTGCAATGTGATATTCACATAATCCGCTGCAAGTGCTGAATCACCTAAACTGAACAACCCTACTCCGACTGACAGCAAGCATACCATTGCCATCATTAATCGAACCAAAACTCCTTTGCCTTTCATATTTCTTATCCCCCTTGTTTTTTTCTTTTTATTATTTTAATTCCAATAAAACCAATGCTCATAAGTATCAAACCAAGAACGGTGTAATCCCGAACCAAATCATTGGTGGACGGGTATTCTTTGCCTGATGAAGGAAAACGCTTCTCAATCCCGCTGCGGCCTGAATCCGATCCTGAGTCCGAACTAGGCTCTGAATCCGATGATTCCTCCGGCGGTATAGGCCCCTTGGTCGTATCTTGATACTTGCCGTAAATCAATAAACGTTGTGCTTCTTCTTGTGTTTCCGGATGGATCTGTGGGAAGTACAAGATGATCGGCAGCATATTGAATTTTCCTGTTTCGCCATCGGCTAAAATCAAGTACGCTGCGTCTTGTTCTCCTTGATAGCGTGGAACCTCGAATGCGACATTCCCGCTGCCATCCACTAGATAGGGCGTTTGATTTAATTTAACCAACTGCTCCTCTTTGACAAATGCCTGCAACTCTTCTTTCGTTGAATACGTGTTTAATAGAAATTCTTTGTCCTCTTTTTCATCCCCCCCGCGTTTTGTTCGCCATTCCGTCAAATCGTACACATCAAATGCCAGTTCTTCAGTCCCCTCCACTTTTTTTCCATCTTCAGACCATGTATGAATCCATAGATCAATCGTTTCCTCTGCTCCTTTTGCGGTAACCCCAAAAGTGTGAAATCCGAGAAGCAGAACGAGAATGAGCAAGAATAGTTTTTTCATCTCTAGCCCTCCCTTCTACTTCGGATTGCATAGAAACTACCTAAACAAATACCTGTCGTTACCAGCCCGATCGCAATGATCAGTAGCATCTGCGCAGTTTTCCCACCTGTTTGTGGAAGAACCCCCGGTTTGGCTCTCTCATTTGTGACATTTAGCGTGATCGTATTAGCTCCTGCGTTGATCCCACCTGATCCAGTCGCGTTTGAATGTGACGGGATCGTGATGGTCCCATTTTGGTTGATGGTGAATCGAACAGGATCTTTATATACGTCGTAACCATCTGGAGCTTTCGTTTCCGTCAATTGATACTCTCCCGGTCGTAAGCCAGTAAATTCGAAGGTCGAACCCGTTGATCGTGTTCCTTCATTGCCATTCGGATAGTTCAGCTTGAAGGTCGCCCCTTCAAGCGGATCACCGAGCGCATCCTTTTTATTGATCCGTAAAGTGAAGTCTTTCAATTTATTGATAGCCTTGTAAGGTGTCGTACTGCCGCCAACTTTGACTATCACCGAAGTCGGTGGATCATTCGCCGTATTTTCCGTGACATTGATGTCGAAGTAGGTCATTTGTTGAAACCCATCTGGCACATACGATTCAGTCACCGTAAAATTACCAATCGGTAATCCGCTGACAGTAACTTCACCAGCTTCATTAGGCGTCAGCCCTTCTGCTAGAATCTTACTCGTCCCTTTTAGTTTCACCGTAAATTCTGGCAAATCATCGCCTGTAAACTTCGTTGTTCCATCTTCAAAGAATTTTCCAAATGTGTACTCACCGGTCAATAGTTCATTTGTGACCTTTATCCCACCGCTAGCTATATTCTCCGAAGTAAAGATCGCCTGATTGATCGTCGCTTTCTTATAGCCGTTTATTCGCGTTGGTTCGATCACCCGATATTCGTTTTCCGCGCCACCCATCACTGCGGAAAATTCACCTTTCCAGTCTTTGTTCTTAAATAACGTTAGCGTTTGAATCGTTTGCCAGTTATTGCCTTCCTTTTGTTGCAGCGAAACCGTCACACTGCTCGGCCTTTTCCCTAAGAAATCTTCCGTTCCATTAATCGTATCTGACCAAACTTTTTCCACTGGTATCGTAAAATCTTCCGTCTGTGCTCGCACCGATGGTGAACCAAACTCCAAACTATCTGATGTCCGTTCAGGTGTCGGCTGCAAAATCGTTGGTCCATTGACGGGATACCAGCGATTCGAGACGAAGTTCGGATCATTTGTTTTCAAACGAACTGTGTACTCGATCTCAATCTCTTGATTACCAGTCAAATTGATATTATTCCATTCAAGCTGCCGATTGTTGTTCGTAAGCACCACATTGTTAACCATGTCTAAAGACGCAATCGTTTCGGCTCCATTGTCCACTTGTTTGACAGAAGGCCATTTGCCATTATCAGTCACCAGTTCCACCATATCTCCCAGCGGATCGGTGATCTTCCCTTTATCTACCGTTCGAATAATTGTTTGGTACCAATCTTTAAATCGCTCTGTAAGTTCACTAGGATTTGACGCATGATAGAAAAAATAGTCTTCTCGGTTGTCTCCTGTGGCGTTCGCTTTTTTAGTTGCCATCTTATAAAGACCTTTTTGCAACTCTGTAGTCGAGTGCTCTCCATTACCAGGTGAAGTGATTTGAACAGCTAAGCTATGGATTTCAATCCCCTCACTTTTCAATCTATACGCCGTGGAATTAGTGGTAGTTAAATGGCTAGATATCCGCTGTCCATTTAGATTGATTGCCGTACTAAAGTTGGTTCTGTTACTCGTTGCCCCTAACGATAAGCCTTGTGAATAGTTTGGTTTTAAACCTGAACTAAAACTAGTGATCAAAGTGGGATCATAGTATAATGCACTGTTGTATTCCGCCGCACTAGGTTGCCAACTTGCTGTTGGTGCTCCGTCAGTCAGTACAAACAATAACTTATAGCGTTCTTCTCCTAAACTCGTTGTAGGGTCTTCAAAAATATCTTGAGCCTCTTGTAACCCCCTTTGAGTGAATGTGTCTCCGGCGGCTGTTAGGTTTTCATAAGAAGTTTTTATCTTTTGCCAATCTGCCGGCTTGTTTGATAATTTGTGATGTGTTTTATCTCTTGTCCAATTCCACATTCCTTCAATACTTGGATTATAGCTGGCAAAAATATGTGCCCCAACTCGAATCCCATTCGTATTGGGATCTGCAACATTTGATAACTCATCAATAATTTTTCTTAAAGCCGATAAACTTTGGCTCTTTTTAGGTGACCCACCAGCAGTCATTGATCCTGTATTGTCTAATAGAAAAACAATATCTACGCCAGGTTTGAAAATGGTATTTCCACGAACATTCAACTTAACTTTAAATTCATCTTTTTTATCTGTTTGTTGCGCATATTTACGAATCCAGATATTGGGATTTGCTGGTTCTTTCCCATAACTGATATATGAATTGGTGTAATTCGGCTGAGTAACGTCCCAACTTGTGATCCCATCCCAAGCTTGGGCGGATGCACCTTCAACTCCTCCTTGATGGTTTCTAACATTTGTTTGATTCACTGGTTCCCAATAGTATTCTGGATGCAACACATTTCCAGCATCTCTCACATATTGTGGTGTCTTATTTGTATATAGCGGACTATACATCCGATTTGCTCTCGTGGATTGTGAATTTGCCGCTGCTAGTTTGGGACCGATAAATCCTTCGCTTTCACTAGTGGCCGTGGTTGCTTTACTTTTAGCTTTTGTTGATGACTCCGCTGTTTTTCCTTTTTTCTCTGAACTTGTCTGACTCTCTTTACTAGCTGACTTCTTCTCCGTTTTCTCAGTTTCTTTAGTTGGTTCGCTTGTTTCCTTCTTAGCTTCCTCTCCAACCGTTAGCGTATATGCTTTCTTTCGTTCTAAAATATCTTCTTGTAATTCTTCCCCTGATTTATCTTGCTGGTCCATTTGAACATATAGCCGAAGCTTCTTCACTGACTTATCTGAGTGAAGCGTGATCGCCTCTTCCTTCGTGTCTGAGAATTCCTTTTCAACGAACCACTCCCCGTCCTCCGCCATGTTTTTGCATTCTGGATAAGTGATTGGCTGATTTTCTTCATCCATCAGCTTAAACTTTACGCGCTGTTCCATCTCAGGATCTTCACTTTTTCTCTCAAAATCCAACTGCCATTCAATCGAGTCTTTCTTTTCTTCACTACTGTAAGAAAGCTTCAAAAACGTTTCATCGATCACTTCGTTTTTTATTGTTTCAGCATAAGCGGTTTCAAATAAGGGAACTAAATTAACAGCAAAGGAAAAAAGCATCACAAAAATCATGAGCAGATTTGCTTTTTTCATTTTTCCCCCTCCCTTCATTTCTTCTGGTGCCTTTCCTATAGACAATAATAGCGGATATTATTTTTCGCTGTTTCATCAAAATATAATTTATTTTTGTTATCGAAACCCCTTAATTATTTATTATTTACGGGTTTATAAATATTTAAAAACTAATATGGATGTTATTCCACCCATTTACTTAATATTATTTTTAACTAAATAAACTTCAAATGTTTTAAAAAAAAGAAAGAGAATTGATTGAAAACGCCTTGAAAGCAAAAAGAACCTCATAACCGTGCGGTTATGAGGCTCTTTTTATTGTAAATTATTTTTCAAGTTCAACCAGAAAGATCGCTGATCAATTGTTGCAGCTGGACAATGTTCTGACTGGTCAAAAAAGGATCAATGATCACAGTAGGGTAATCATAAGGTACCTCTTCGACACTGCTGGAGGTAATCAGCGCATCGTATTTCTTCAATTCATGCCGATCAATCCGTGTATCCCTTGAACGTTCTTCCACAAAATGGATCTTGAAATTTCCGTAAATCCGCTCTTCGATCTGTTCTGCCAGAAAGACCTCTTCTGTTGGCGACAGTTCAGAAAGCAGCAAAATCTTCAAAGGATGGTCGTTACTCGCTAAGAGATTCAAACTTTGAGGAACCATCGTTATCAGCAGATACGCGTAGTTCCAAACGAAATCATTTTCTTGATAGATTCGATATTTCTTGACGAAGGCTTCGGCGATCTTCAAGACTTTTTTCACTGCTTGGTAATGCGTTTCCATCATTTTTTCCAAAAAAATCCCTCGTTGGCGATATAAGATATCGATGTATTTGCCTTTCGGTGCATACATTCGCTGATCATTGACCAAAATGATCGTCAAATCATTGCGTTCCAGTTCACAAAGTGAATGACCGATCAAACGATTGAACTCTTCTACCAATTCAGAATGCTTTTGATAAAGGTCGCGATAATTGCGACTTTGCTTCATCGCTGACTTCCATTGATCCTCGCTAAAGATCAGCATATCGGCATAAGACAACCATAGACAGTCCTTGACCTCTTCTTCGGTCAGACGAACACGAAAGACCTCCAGGGCCATCCGCTCAAAGGATTCTAAAGTCTCCTCATCGGGTAGGCTCAAGGGACTGGTCAATTCATTTTCTGGATAACGGCGGCCGTTCTTGATACGCCATAAGCTGATATAGACATTGTAACTAAGTCGTTTCCTAAAAATATGACGATTCTCCAAGTGGTTAACTTGGATAAATTGATCCACGAGATCGGTGATTGCCTTGATCTGATAATCTTTTAAATCAACAAACAATGATTCTAATCGATCGGATTTCTCCAAAAAGTAACGATAGTAAAAATGTCGAATGACACTTTCTTTTCCCTCAATCCGTAGTGGCCGATAGTCTAACTTAATTCCAGCTTTTTTACACGCAGTCTCAATCTTCTTTAAATAGCGTTGCGTATTTGAAGCGCTCAAATAAAGCTTTTCAGCTAGATCACTGATACTTGAGCATTTTTCATATAGTAACTCTTCAATAATCTGAAACTCCGGTGATTGTTGAAGAACATCGGCATACAAACGGTTGATACTTACATGAGGTTTGACTTGGATCTGATACAACCCTTTGAATTTTTCAATATGAAAATCATCCTGTTCATCATTGATCAGCTTGACGTCCTTCAACAAGATAGGCAATGAACACTCCAGTTCCTCAAGCAGTTGATCGCTTGGCAAGCCGACTTGACTTGCATAGAGTAATTCAACAAAACGCAAACGTCGCAAACTGCTTGCTCCCAAAACCTCTCTAAAATCCATTTTTTCATCCCCTTCTCTTTCTTACTCCCTTTAATGTGGTCCATCTACTCTCTCAATAGTCAAAAAAGCATTCGTATCAACACAAAAAAAACATACCCAAACTAATTTTCCCTACCAATTGTGTCCCCTCATATGTCCCTGCCTGAAATACCCCCATATTCCATGGCATATTCATAAGAAGTCGTGAAAAAGATTGCCTCTTTAGAATCAATGTTCATTTGTTTAAACGTTTTTCTTCTGCCAACTTATGTACTTAAATATTTTGAAAAAGATTAGTTTTTAATTTGTTACACTCTGTTTTTTATGCTATTTCTTATTCGAATGACCCAATTATTTAACTTTTTTCCTTTATATATACATCATAGCGAATCTTATTTTCGGATGCTTTTTTGTTAATTTTTTACTTATAGTTATTATAAACACTTAAAATCCTTATAGATAATAAGATGATCATAATGTACCGTTATTTAAATCATTTTTTTTACAGACAATAAAGATTTTAAATACTCAATTTAAAAAGAGTATTTAAAACATTTGAATAAAACAATTTTTAATTTTAATTGACAAAAGAGTCTAAAAGCTTTTTCATAGCTTTTAGACTCTTTATGAGTAATAATTATGTTCATTTTTTAAAACTTTACTTTTTCTTCCTATTAAGATACGAGGTGGCAAGACAAAACGACACGCAATTAAAATAGAATACGTTGTCACAAACTGCTAGTGATCGTCTCACTATCCTTCAGTCTCATTCCGATATTTCATTAAGGATGTTTTCTATTGTAATAAACATAAACCACGCTCAAACAAAATCCTAGACTAACAAAAATCCCTGCGAATAAAAATAAATAATGGAGACCCACCCCACCTGTCTGGGGAAGTACCCCTTCTCTCTCCTTCTTGTTTGTCACCGTTAAAACAATCTGATTCCCGGATTCGGTAACACCGCCTGATCCGCTAACATTCCCATGGGGTGTTACCGTTACTTTTCCATCAATCGCAATCTCAAATTGAATCGGCTCTTTCATGCTTTGGTACCCAGAGGGACTCCTCGTTTCTGTTAAGGTGTAGCTTCCTGGCTTTAAGTTTTCAAAAATGAATACAGGCCCATTCTGCTTTGTTTCCTCATATTCTGGACCAGTCAGCTTAAAGGTGGCTCCTTCAAGTGGCTTCCCTAATGGGTCCACTTTTTCAAGCTTCAATGAAAAATCCTTTAATTTATTAAGCGCCGTATAGGCCTCGGTACTGCCCTTCACTTTAAAGACAAGTCCAGTTGCCGAAGAATTTTCCGTGACATTCAGCGTGATATTTTCCATCTTTTGAAAGCCTTGTGGTACATAGGTTTCTTCTATTATATAGTCCCCAATAGGTAGATCACTAAGAATGACTTCCCCTTTGTCATTCGGTACAACATTCTCTTCAAGGAGCGTGCCATCACTACGCTTGATTTGGAATTTTGGCAAATCAGCCGTAAAGAGCGTTTTGCCGTCCCCCATGAGCTTCTTAAAGGAATAGCTTCCTGTTAATAGCTCATTGGTGATCTTGATTCCACCAGCCTCCATTGTCTCCGAAGTGAATTCTGTTTGATTGACTGTCGCTTCCTTATAGCCTGTTGTCCGTATCCCCTCTACAACACGATACGTGTTTTCTGCTCCACCTTTCACCGCTGAAAAGGTGTTTTCCCAATCGTTCTCCTTGTTTAAAACAACCGATTCAACGTCTTCCCAACTTCCGCCAGTTTTCTTCTGCAACGTTGCTGTAATTTCGTTGGCGCGCAGCTTCCAATAATCAGCTTTTTCCTTATACGTATCTGACCATATTTTTTTAACCGGAATGACAAAATCAGCGGTCTGCAATTTAACCGAAGGAATACCGAACTCGACCAAGTCAGTGGTTCTTTCTGGTGTAGGACTTAATGTGGTCGTTTTATTGGTTTGATACCATTGATTTGACACAAAGCTAGGATCTTCGGTTTTTAATCGAACGGTATATTCCACTTCAATTTCCTGATTACCGGTCAAATTGATAGTATCCACTTTGATTTTATCATCAACGATAGCGACGGTCGGCATATCTTCTGCGCTGATTTTTTCCGCGCCATTCTCGACTTGAGTGACTGTCGGCTGCTTATCTGCGTCTGTCACAAATTCCACCATATCTCCTAACGGATCAATAATCTGTCCCTTATCCACTGTTCGAATGATCGTCTCATACCAGGATTTAAAGTATTCTGTCAAATCAGACCCTTTATCTACATTGTAGAAAAAGAAGTCTTCAGCAGTATCTTTATCCGGATCTTGTTCCCCAGTGGCCTTTTTCGTGGACATTTTGTAAAGCCCCCGCAGCAGCTCATCCCGTTTATTCGTTTCGTTCACGTTGACCGTTATCTGCAACGCAATCGTATGAATTTGAATCCCTGCATTCTTCATGTCCATGGCTGTTGAATTTGTGGTGGTGATATGGCTGTTAATCAAGCCTTTATAAGCTGGAACAATGGTTGTTTTGTTTCCGGATGTACCTAATCTGTCGCCTTCCTTGTAGCTTCCCTTAGTTCCTTTGTCAAAATTTTCAAAATGCAGCTTATCGACAAACATATCGTTATTAAACGTACCATTATCAAGCGGCAGCCAGCTGCGATTCGGAGCGCCGTCAGTTAATACGAAAAGCAGCTTGTGACGACCTTCAGAATCTGCCGCATTCGCAAAAACGTCATTCGCCTCCATTAATCCCCGCTGAGTAAATGTCACACCCTGTGAAGTTGATCTTTTGTACTCACTATTCAACTTATCCCAATTAGCCGTATTATCAGATAATTGAAAGGTTCGGATTTCGCCTGGACGATAGCCGCTGCCCCATGTTTGATAATAATTATACTCAGAAAAAATCTCTCCACCGATGCGGATATTTTTTGCCGAAGGAACATAAACACTTTTCAACTCAGTAATAATCTTGTCTAAAGCTTCCGCCGCATAAGTCTTACGATTTTTTGATTCACCAGATTCTTTATTATCCATCGACTCCGAATTATCTAATAGAAAAACAATGTCTACTCCCGGCTTATACGTCGTATTACCTCGAACATTCAGCTTGATCTTAAACTCATCCTCGACTGCTGTTTGTTGAGCATATTTTCTCAATTGAACATTGGGATTCGCCACGTCTTCACCATACTTGATGTAGGATTGATCATGATTATCTGCCGTTACATTCCAATTAGTCACTTGATCCCAGCCTGCTTGATTTTCGACCCCTCCCTGATGGTTCAGAACATTTTCTTGTCCTTCCGGCTGCCAAGCATACGCGGGATAGGTTCCGCTGTTATCGGTGGTGTACTGGGTCACCTTATTTGTATATAAAGGATTGTAGCTCTGCTTTGTTGTATCAGCACTGGCTGGAGCTGCTACTTGCTTGGGTCCGACAAATTCTGTGGAACTCACCTTTGCAAGCGCAGAACTCGTTTGTGTTTTCTGCTTTTGAGAAGTCGTCGTTGCGGATACCTCCTCTGCGTCTAGCTCAAGGATGTAGGGTGTCTTCTGATTTAATAGTTCCTCTGTTCCATCCTGTGATTGCTGTTCCAGCTGAACATATAAATGAAGCTTTTTCAGTGTTTTCGGCAATTCCAAAACTATCTGTCCATCAGCCTGTTTGGAAAAAACTTTTTCCATTAGCCAACCATCTTTTTCCGTCAGGTTTTCTACCTCAGGGTAGTCGATCGTCTGATCCTCATCATCAGCTATCCGAAGTTTTATTCGTTGTTCAAAAGAACCTTCTTGTACCTGACGATTAAATTCCACTATCCATTGTGTCTTATCCTTCACCTTCTTCCCTTGGTAAGACAGTGTTAACCCTTTCTCATTGATTAGCTTCGTTTGTTCCAGCACACCTGTTTCGGCATAGACTGATTTTATTGAAGTTACGAATCCTGTAATGACAGAGATAAGCATTAGCGTCATCAGAACCATGATTGTCTTTTTCATTTGATTTATCCTCAATTCTATTAAAAAGTATACATATAAAATAAATAAAAAATAATTTATATTTTAATTATTTATCATTATTAATTTATATGTCTATCATAACAGAATTCAATTTTTCTTCATTTTTTCCTTTTTTTATAGCTAAAGTTATTAAACTTTGAATAAATATCGCTGTTATGGAAAGAAATTTCCTCTTCATGTTATTATTCTCAAATTATTTATTTTTATTAGTTTTTTCGAATACTCAATTCGATTCAAAAAAATAATAATACTGAGTATTTGGGATCGAAATAGACGATTTTCTCGCTAATTATTAAGAAATAAAAGTCAAAAAATCTGAATTATAGTAAATATTCATTACATAAATAAAGCAAAAAAAAAGGCGAAGCTTGTTTGAAACAAGCCTCGCCTTTTTTTAAATTAATTACTTAAGTCTTCGCCGTTGGTTGCGATAACTTTTTTATACCAGTCAAAGGATTTTTTCTTGCTGCGTTTCAAGGTTCCGTTTCCTTCGTTGTCGCGGTCAACGTAAATGAAGCCATAACGTTTCTTCATTTCACCTGTTCCAGCAGATACAAGGTCAATACAGCCCCAAGTGGTGTAGCCTAATAGGTCTACGCCATCTAATTCAACCGCATCCTTCATCGCTTGGATGTGTTTTGCTAAATAGTCGATCCGATAGTCGTCTTCCACATAGCCGTTTTCATCTGGTGTATCGACAGCGCCTAAGCCGTTTTCTACGATGAATAATGGTTTTTGGTAACGATCGTATAGGTCGTTCATTGTAATACGCAATCCCAATGGATCAATTTGCCAACCCCATTCACTTGATTCCAAGTAAGGGTTCTTCACAGATGCGAAAGCATTGCCTTCTGTTTGTTCCAATAATTTTGGATCTGCTGTCGCTGTGCGAGACGAATAATAAGAGAATGAGATGAAGTCGACTGTGTGTTCCTTCAATAACTCTTTGTCGCCTTCTTCCATCTTCATCTCGATCCCTTTGCGCTCCATTTGCTTCAAAGCATAGGCTGGATATTCTCCACGCGATTGGACATCGATGAAGAAGTAGTTTTCACGTTCGTCTTGGCGTCCTGCCCAGACATCCTCTGGTTTTGGCGTATACGGATAGTAAGAACCTGCTGCTAACATACAGCCCACTTGATTTTCTGGGTCAACTTCGTGGGCGATCTTAGTCGCAATCGCAGAAGCTACCAGCTCGTGGTGAGCCGCTTGGTATTTCACTTGTTCTTCATTTTCGCCTTCTTCAAAATACAGTCCAGCACCCATGAATGGCAAGTGTAAAATCATATTGATCTCATTGAAGGTCAACCAGTATTTTACTAACCCTTTATAGCGGTTGAAAATCACACGACATAGGTTTTCATAGAAACCAACTAGTTCACGGCTGCGCCATGCGCCATATTTTTCTACTAAGTGCATTGGACAGTCAAAGTGCGTGATTGTAACTAATGGTTCGATGCCATATTTTTTACATTCTTTAAAGATGTCTTCGTAGAATTTCAAGCCTGCTTCATTTGGTTCTTTTTCATCGCCTTTAGGAAAGATTCGGCTCCATGCCAATGATAAGCGGTACGTTTTAAAGCCCATTTCCGCAAATAACGCGATATCTTCTTTCCAGTGATGGTACATGTCGATGGCATTTTGAGCTGGGTAAAAATGCTCATCATCAAAATCGAACATTTTCTTTTTGCCGGCAATAACTGCAAAGCGGTCTTCGCCAACTGGTGCAAGGTCAACGTTCGCTAGACCGCGTCCGCCTTCGTTATAGCCGCCTTCACATTGGTTGGCCGCAGTTGCGCCGCCCCATAAAAAGTCTTTTCTAAATCCCATTAATCAATCCCGCTTTCTATACTTTTTCCATGTCTAATTCACGTGCCACTTCGTCTTGCACTTCGATGCCTTCTTTTTCTAGGCGTTCAATGGTTTCTTTGAAGTTTGGCAGGTGATCTTTGTGTGCGATAAATAATTCATCCATGATCCGTTGCGCTGTTTTACCTGAACGAACCATTGGGTTGATCGTGAATGCTTGTAACGCTGTGTTGTAATCACCAGTTACTGCTGCTTCGATCGTCAATAATTCCATTGCTTTCATGACTTGCAACCAGCCGCGTTCTGCTGTTGGCAATTCACCAAAGGCCACGTTGCGGGCGCCTTGTCCACCGATATAAGCCGAAACTTCAACAACACAATCCGCTGGCAGATCAGGTACTGCGCCATCATTTTTGGTTGAAACAACCAATTGTGTGTTCTTGTTGGCATAGATTGAAGCGATTGATTCACATGCGGCGTCAGAGTAATAGGCACCGCCACGTTTGCTTAATTGTTCTGGTTTGTAATCCAAGTTAGGATCTTTGTATAATTCGAACAATTCAGTTTCTGTTTGCTTCACTTGCTGCGCACGTGTACCGATTGTCTTATATTCTTCTAAGGCATGATTAAGTGTTTCTTCTTCTTGATAATAGTAATGGTGGTAACCGCAAGGGATCATTTGCATTTGTTCCAAAATCTCTCTTGGGAACGGAATGTCATGGATATTTTTGGGCATTCCTGTTTCATCGCCTTCATACATTTTATTAATGATGTCTTGTGTCACATTTTTACCGTGAACATCCGTTACTTTATGCCAATGGAAATGATTCAAGCCAGCAAATTTGTAAATCAATTCATCTGGTTGTTTGCCTAACATTTCTGGTTCAACCATTTGTGCCATAACTGGAACGTTACACAAGCCGATGACTTTATCCCATTTACCATAACGAACAACCGCTTCTGTTACCATGCCGCTTGGGTTGGCAAAGTTGATCAGCCAAGCATCTGGACATAGACGTTTCATGTCTTCAACGATTTCTAAAATGATCGGAACAGTCCGGAACGCTTTGAACATTCCGCCGGCACCATTCGTTTCTTGGCCTAACATGCCGTAATAAGCAGGAATACGCTCGTCTTTGATCCGAGCTTCTAACAAGCCAACACGGAATTGCGTCGTAACAAAATCTGCATCTTTCAAGGCTTCTTCGCGATCTAAAGTAATATGGACTTTCACATCATAAGGAGAAGCATCCCACATCCGTTGTGCCATTGCACCAACGATCTCAACTTTTTCACGACCTGCTTCAATATCAACTAACCAGATTTCACTTACTGGTAATTCGTCATAACGTTTGATAAAACCTTCCATTAATTCGGGGGTGTAGCTGCTGCCTCCGCCAATTGTCGCGATTTTAATTCCTTTTGCCATTTGATCGACTCCTTCTGTTTTATTTACAATTCAATTATCTACGATGTAAAATTCCAATACAATGGATTTACAAACCATTCCACTTTAATTTACAAAACAGCGGTTGAAAACGGTTTATTTTGTAAATATCGATGGATTTTTTTCACAAACCCTTAATTAGCCACATACAGAAGTTTACAAATATTCTATAATAGATGTAAACAAGAGGAGGCCTGCTATGTTATTATCAGAAAAAATGAAGCAAACGGATTTTTCGAACGCGGAAAGCGCCTTGGTAGAATTCATCTTAGCTAAGGGAACAGCGATCGAACCGCTAACGATCAAAGAGATTGCTGAGGTGAACTTTGTCCACCCTTCTACTTTGATTCGCGTCGCTAAAAAGCTGGGCTATAAAGGCTGGTTAGAGCTGCGCAATGAATTTTTAGATGAACAAACCTATTTACAAACGTACTTTGAAGATGTCGACGCCAACTTTCCTTTCCAAAGCAACGACGGTCTAATGACGATCGCCAATAAGATGGCTTCATTGGAACGAACGACGATCGATGATACCTTGAGTTTGCTGAATCACGATGACCTGCAAAAAGCCAAACAGCTTCTATTGAATGCGAAACAAATCAAGATCTTTGGCAGTAACGCCAATCTATTGATCTCCCAGGATTTCGCCTTAAAAATGCGGCGAATCCAGAAAAATGTGGTGACCAGTCAAACAATGGGTGAAGATGCCTATGAGGCCTTTAACAGCCAAGAGGACACCTGCGCCATTTTAATTTCTTATACTGGCGAGAACGGCTTTATCATGCAAATCGCGAAAATCCTGCGACAACAAAATATTCCAATCATCGCGCTGACTAGTATTGGTGAAAATACTTTAGCCTCTGTCAGTCAAGCCGTTTTACGAATGACAACACGTGAACGTCTGTACTCCAAAATCGGAAACTTTACGATCAACTCATCGATCTGTTATTTGTTGGATGTGTTGTACAGCTGCGTGTTTGCGGAAGACTATCAAAAGAATCTGAATCACCTGATTGAGATCAGTGAATTAGTCGATAAGCGCAAGACCAGTTCTGCTATCATGGCAGAATCACCAGAATCGATGATCCAGTTTGCTGAATCTTTTCGACCAAATTAAAGTTCGAGGCAAATGCCTCGAACTTTTTTGACTTACTAATTAAACTAATACGGTTAATAATTCATCACTGTTGCAGACACCGTCTTTTTGATCAGATTCGATAATATCAAGATAATCTGCTGAATTCGTTACGATGACTGGTGTTTCCACACTGTAACCTGCTTTTTC
Organism: Enterococcus sp. GPZ-007; assembly: GCF_059374735.1. Lineage (NCBI taxonomy): Bacteria > Bacillati > Bacillota > Bacilli > Lactobacillales > Enterococcaceae > Enterococcus > Enterococcus sp. GPZ-007. The sequence continues at coordinate 41,774 of NZ_JCAFYN010000006.1, forward strand.
AATCGCTTCAATATCGAATGTGACCAGCTTGTCGCCACGTTTTACTTTCGCGCCTTGTTCAACAAATGACTCGAAATATTTTCCATCTAATTGAACCGTGTCTAACCCAATGTGGATCAATAATTCTAACCCGTTATCTGATACTAAACCGATCGCATGCTTCGTTGGGAATAAGGTCATGACTGTGCCGTCAAATGGTGCTACGACTTCACCAACTGTTGGATGGATCAATACACCTTTACCTAATGCGCCTTGCGCAAATGCTTCATCTTTCGCTGTTTCTAATGGCATCATGTTGCCTTGAACTGGTGAAGTCACGACTTCTTTGCGAACGCCCATTGCATCTTGAACTTCTGTTTTTTCCGTTACTTCTTCGTCTTTCCAGAATAGCATTGTCGCAACGAAACTGAAGACCATCGCTACGCCAACTGCGATAAATTGAGTGATCATGCTGCTGATGTCGCCCTTGTTGATGTAACTAACAAAACCGAAGATTCCTAAACCGCCCATCATGTACATTTTCGCTCCGAACAAGCCTGTGATCAACGCCCCAACAGCAGCACCGATCATTGAGATGAAGAAAGGTTTTTTCTTCGGTAAGCTCAAACCGTAAATCGCTGGTTCAGTAACACCGAATAGGCCTGAGATAACCGCTGGAATCGCTAATTCTTTTAATTTCTTGTCTTTTAGCTTGAAGAACATTGCCAATACGACAGCTGTTTGCGCAAAGCTTGCTGAGAATGACGCTGCTAAAATAATATCGAAGCCTAGCGTTGACAGATTGATCATTGCCAATGGGATCAAGCTCCAGTGTAATCCGAAGATTACCAGCGCTTGCCAGAAGAAACCAACCGCAACACTCATTAAGACTGGTGAAAATTCGTACAACGCTGTAAATCCAGAACCTAAGATATTCGTCAAGAACGTGATGACTGGTCCAATGACCAAGAAGCCAAAGAATACAGAGATCATGATCGTAAACATCGGTACTAAGAAAGTCTGCAGCATTTCCGGAATGGCTTTTTTCGCCAATTTCTGGATCTTACTAGCAAACCAAATCACCAAGATTACGGGTACTACACTACTCGTATAGTTGTTGGCGATAATCGGCAAACCAAACACCTTAATGAACACCGGACTTTCTAATATCGTATTGGCAAACAGTGTCATGATCGGTTTTCCAGCGCCTAAAGCCGAGGCCTGAATCGTTGGATAGACCATCGCCATCCCAATCGCGATACCAGTAAAGTCAGCAACCTTAAATTTACGAGCAGCTGTCAAACCAATAACGATCGGCATGAAATAGAAGATAGCATCGCCGGCAGCAGTAAAGAATAGATCCGTACCAGTACCTGCTTCATACAATTTCAAATATAGGAATAAGGCATTGAACCCTTTCATCATCCCGCCAGCAGTCAATGCTCCCAAGAACGGTTGGAAACAGCCTGAGATCAAGTCGATCAAACGGTTAAATAAATTGCCCTTTTCTTCCTCTACATCTTCACTAGCTTCGCCGGTGATCCCTGCAACTTCCAACACATCCGCATAAACTAACGGTACATGATTTCCGATGACCACTTGGTATTGGCCGCCGCTCTTCATCGTCGTCACGACGCCATCCATATTTTTCAACACATCGTCATTTGCTTTGCTTTCATCCTTCAATTTAAAACGCAAACGCGTGATACAATGCGTCAAGCTATTGATATTTTCTTTGCTACCGACATTCTCGACAATTTTTTCAGCTAAATCATGATATTTACCCACTGTTTTTCCTCCTTAAACTTAAATAGGTTTTGAATGTATGCCCTTCCACTAATCAACAACCCGGGATAAACGTGAAAAGCGGGCGGGTCCTAATTTCTATTGATTGACTTTTTGCACTAAACGTGCGATATGAATCGTTAAGTATAATTTCTCATCATTTGACATTTCGTATACATATTTCTTCCGAATAAAATCAGCAATTCGTTCAACACATTGATAGGCGTTTTGGTATTTCTTTTGAATGATCAGCAACAGCTCATCATCAGTTTCATCGGTCAATTGACGCCGGTTCATGATTCTTGAAGCGAAGAAACGCAAGTGCGTGGTAAAGCGATAGAAGTAGACAGATTCTTCATCCAGTTGAACTTTAAAATAATAGCTGGTAATTTGGATGATCTCCTGCATCATCTCCGCGATCATATACGCATCTTCATTCTCGCTATCGGATTGTGCATTTACTAAATGCAGCGCGATATTTCCTGCTTCGTCTTCACCGAGGTCGATCTTGAATTTCTCCTTGATCTTCTTTACAGCACTGACGCCGACCGAAAATTCATCGGGAAACAACCGTTTGACATCCCACAATAATAAATTACGAACACGGACACCTTCCTTGACTCGTTGGATCGCCGCATATAAATGATCAGTGATCGATATATAGAGCGAATCATTCAACGGATTCTTCAATGTAACTTTCGCCTCATCAATAATGTCATTGGCGATCTCTACATAAGTGATTGGAACATCGACTAGTAATTCTTGAAACTTCTGAAACAAATCACTGTTCGCAAGGTGATAGGTTTTGTCGATTGCCTCCTCGGCTATCTCATCCCCTATTTTTTTATGAAAGGCTAGACCACGCCCCATCGCGACAATCTCGTTATTTTTTTGATCGGTCGTGATGACTACATTGTTATTCAAAATCTTTTGAATCTGCATCCAATGCTCCTCCGTTCTGCGACATTCGCTACTAGAAATCTTCTCCACTGACTTCGTTCACTTAAAATGATAGATAGCTTTGTAATCATTGTCAAACCCAAGATTGTTGTTTTTTATAAAGCACCTCCTATTTTAGAGCAACAAAAAAACCCAATGAGGGCACGACAAATAATCGTACACATCTCATCAGGTTTAGCTTGTATTTAAACAATCACTATCCATCAATTGGTCTATTTAATTCAAAATTAGCTTAACAAATTCAGAAAGCGCTGTCAACAGGTTTTACAAAAAGAATTTTTTTGACAATTCAATTTTGTAAATGGAGCATCTCAAAAAATCAGCAATAAACAACACAGCCTTTTCGCTTCAAATCAACGATCCAATCAAGTATTTCCAGCTGATGGTTCCAGCGTAAATCCAGTCGTTGTAAATTTTCTAATTTTCGCAGGTATTTCGACAATGATCTCAATTATTATCTTAGATAAAACAACAGAATTGATCACATGCCACCAAACAGATAATTTGAATTCCCCAGGATTATCCTTTAGGGTGAAAGTGGATACATAAAGAAAGGATGGACATTCAATGACCAAGAAAATTGCAGCAATCGTTACGGATTTAGTAGAGGATGTTGAACTATCCTCTCCAAAAGAAGCACTTGAAAAGGACGGCAACGAAGTCACAATCATCAGCTTTGAAGCCAATCAAGAAATCACAGGCAAAAAAGGTGCTACGTTCAAAAGCGACAAAGGCATCGACGAAGTAAAACCAGAAGACTTTGACGCATTATTGATACCTGGCGGTTTTTCACCAGATCAATTACGCGGAGACTCACGCTTTGTTTCTTTCGTGTCTTATTTCTTAGATAAAGATCAACCGCTATTCGCTATTTGCCACGGCCCGCAGCTATTTATCCAAACAGGACTGACTAAAGGGCGCACCATGACTGCCTATACGACTGTTCGACCAGATGTTGGTTACGCTGGCGCGATCGTCAAAGACGAAGCTGTTGTAGTCGATAATAAACTGGTAACTAGCCGGACACCCGATGATCTTCCTGAGTTCAATGAAAAGATTGTCGAAATTCTGCACGCTTAATTTCTAACCAACAGATCAATGACAAAATAAATCCGAGCAATCAGTTATTGCATAACTGATTGCTCGGATTTTTATTTTTAGGAAGATGTTCCTTATTAAAAAGGCAGATCATCCGCATCTATCTCGTTGCTTTCTTCCTCATATATTTCATCTTCCAAAGTTAATCCTTTTTCCTCAGGCTCTGTACGCTGAAAAGCGAGAAAATCCATTTCTTGCATGTACTGTTCGTCTATAAATGATAAGGGATTATCATATGGACTATTCCCAAGTTTTACCCATTCACGCAACTCTTTTCGCTCTTTTTTAGTCATTGGATTGTCTTTTTCATAATCAGCCAATTGTTTCTTTAAAAAAGCTTGTTTCTCTCGATAATTCATAACTAACTCCTTCATCTATCTATGCGATTTTCATGAACAAAAAAGCGCAAGTAAAAATATCACTACAAACCCAATAAAAAATGGCGGCACGTATTTAAATACGAACTGACTATAAGCTTTTCCTGCTCTGCGCTCCGCTTCAAACCTTGGATCTTCTCTGTGCCTAACGAACTCCCACGGAAATCTAGAGAAAAAGAGGCCATTCGTCAAGCGAGTAATCAGAGCAATACACAATAAGAGCCCTGTGCAGCTAATACCGGCAAATGCAATTTCCTTAATTAAGTAGCTATCCATTCCAATCTCCCCGCTTTCAAACAATCGCGCTTAAAAGAATTCCAATGAACACCAAATAAAAAAGCAGTCCAAACCGATTTCTAGGATTGACTGACCAGCCATCCCCCTGTGCCTTAGGAAGCAAGAAGCTTTTTTCTCCTTTAGGAATAACAATCAGACTCACGATGAGCGTCAGAAGAACCAGCGCCAAACAGATAACAGCTGGATAGTTGATGTCGAGGCTGCCAAGCAACGTGTTTTTAAGGAGCAGCAATGCAAGTATAAAAATGCAACTATAACTATTCCTACATAATTTGGATTCATTTTATTCGTTTTCATGACTTATCCATCTCTTACAGATAGTCTACCACTAGCCATGAATTTGTTGAAGTCCGTAAATAATTACAGTAAAAAAGTAAAAAACAGCCCATAACAGGCTGTCTGCTTAGCGATCGTATCCTACCGCCACACAATTTAGGCCGGTTGAACCTACAAAGGCATTAATGATAGTGCCATCTTGCGGCAAGTAGCCATCCTTTTCTTTGTTCTTATTGAAATCCTTCACTGAAAAAACGACGATACGCTTGAATTTCATGGATGAACTTCCCTTCTTTCCGTTTTTTTTACTCAATTTCATGATACATGAAAACCTTTTCTGTAGCTACTAGTAATCAGCAAAGACCCACAGAGAATTCCTGTGAGCCAGAACATATAACTTAACTATATAAATGACTATTTATATTCTCCGTTCTTGATTCACTCCTCGGTTCAAACTGCCTCATCACCGACATGGCTTTGGTTTAAACGATAACCTTTCCCCCAGATCGTCTCAACTAATTCTTCCTCGATCCCCATCTCTTTGAGCTTCCATCTGATTCGCTTCGCTAAAATAGACATCTGTGCCAACTGCGAGCTGTTTGGGGCAGCTCCCCAGATTGCATAAGACATTTCCACTCTAGAAACCATTTCACCATTTGACTGAATCAGCTTTTCAAAAAAGGCCATTTCTTTTTTAGAGAGGATACGTAAGATCGCGTGTAATTCTTCTTGTTTCAATTCTCCATTTTGATTGAAGATCAGCTTCGGCTGCTTCTCTTTTTTATTCGCGCTGGCCAAATGAGTCTCTAAGTATTCTCTTAAGCGATCAATCGACTGGCCGTCACTGATCCACCCGCAAAAACCGATTTCCTTGAGCATTTTCTGCGCCTCTTCCTCTGGTTCAAAGGATGTTTTACGGAAGAAATAGCTTGTTTTGTTCAGCTTTTGGAACAATTGCTGGGCTTCCTTATCACTGATCGTTTCACTAATAATGACTGCTATAAATTTTTCATCAATCTGATCTACATCCATTTTATAAAGCAGCTTCTCGAAAACAACTTTTGAACAATATACCTCATAACCTAGGCATTGCAATTGATTCTGCAGCTTTTGTTCAAACAGTATATTTTTCGTTAAAATCAAGAATGGTTTCATCCCTATCACTTCTTTCTATTAATACTTTGCGGCTAGTCTGTGGTCTTTTAGTGGCGTGCTCATCTGCTCTTCAAAAAATAACGAAAATATTTAAAAGACTTTCAAAATCTCTCTTTAATCTCATTCTTTATTTCTATCAAGTCTGCCTTCATTTTTATTGTTTTTTTTAAAATCTTCACTATAATAACTAACTTAGACAGTTTATTTCCTATTAGATTAACTAATAAGAAAAAAACTCGCGCATACTTGAGAATTCAGCATTAATGGAATAGCGTGACGTTGTTTGTGACGGCTTATAACTCCAAATAAAAAAGCTCGGCTTGAGCTTTTTAACTTGCTGCGTAGTTATTTTTAAAGAGATAATCCAGTTTTTGAACCGCTTCTCGTCGTTTCTCCATCATTGAATCGGTGTATGTATCCAAGGTCATCTTGATCGATGAATGCCCTAATAAGCGGCTGACACTGGCAATATCCACGCCATTTTCGACACAACGGGTAGCGAAGGTATGACGCAAGGCATGGAAATGATAGTCTTCTAGCCCTGTACCAGCAAGAACCTTTTTGTAGCGATAATTGACGGTTCTTGGTTCAACACGTCTGCCATGATAATTCACGACATACTCGGAATTCTTAGCTTGACTTAGTTGAAACAAATATGTACATAGTTTTTCTGCCATTGGAATCACGCGATTTGATTCCTCTGTTTTAGGCCGCTCTTCAATAATTTGCGTTCGCTGTTGGGAGGAATTTTCATCAGGAATCCGCACAATCGTCCGCCGAACCTCAATGATCCGTTCATCAAAATCGATGTCCGTCCATTTTAGTCCGCAGATTTCACCGATGCGCATACCGGTATATAGCGCTATGATGATCGGCACCCCCACCGGTGTTCCTATGAACAGCTTTTCCATTTCTTTTTGTTGCTGAACGGTCAAAGCATGCACCCGTTTTTTGATTTTCTTCGGCAACACAACGTGTTCAGCGGGATTTTTCAACAGACAGCCTTCCTCTACAGCTAGCTTCAACTGACAGTTTAAAATCGTATAGATCAGGTGGATCGTTCCAACAGATAAGCCCTTAAAACTGAGCATATCGATGAACATCTGAACATTCTCTTTGGTCAATTTTCCGACCTTGATAGTTCCTAAAGCTGGAAAAACATGATTAACCAATAAACGAGAATAGTTGGCGTAGGTAGAGGGTTTAACCTCTTTTTTTATTTTTGTGGTCATGCATTCCCGAATCCATATTTCTAACGTTTCGTTACTTTTAGGACTTCTGATCAAGGCTGTTTCAAGATGCTTCGCCTTTACAATTAATAAACGTTCCTTTACTTCTCGATAATTTTTGCCATAGATATAACCATAAGAAATCTTATTGTTCAAATCTCGAGATTTAATATAACGTCCCTCCCAGCGTCCATCTTTTCGTTTATAAATATTTTCTCCTTTGCGGGACACTATTTTCTTCCTTTCTGACGGTGATTTTGACGGCTTATTTTTTTAGAAAAGAAACACCTTGATATCAAGGTTTCTTCCAATACTTAAAAATAGATTTTTAAGAAATATAGCGAATTTCCCGTTAAATATTCTTTTTCTTAATATTATAAAATTTTTTTGCGTTTGACCTTCACCATTTTTGTTAATATAATTAACTTGAAAATAAATAACATATTTAAAATATAATCTAAACCTCATTTTTTCTCGTTAGTTAATCTAATCAGAAAAAAGAGGTTTTTTTTCATTGGCAAAAGTATAGCAAATAAAAGGATACAAATATTTCAAAATCGACTGGTTAATCCCGTCAATTCTGAAGCGTCTTGGGTCACCAAGCACTACGTTTTACTCTCTAGATGCTATAATCAAGTGATAAAGCATAAGAATAGGGGGAAGTCTTTTTGGATTACGAATTATTTGAACCAACGATCAAAAACAAGCTTTCATTGTTAGATCTGCTCTATCGTGCAGGGGATTGGGTGAAATTACCAACGTTATGCTTTAAAACGGATATAGGCGAGAAAAATGTCGTGAAGTATCTGGAAGAATTGCAGGAAGATTTGATTCAAATGAATCTTTTAGGGGAAGCTTCTGGAACGATTGATTTTATCAAGGGAAAAGGATTCTTTTTCAATGGAGAGGAACTTAATTACAAAAAACTTTCATTATATATTTTGAAACAATCTTTGATTTTTAATCTACTACAGGAATTGTTTCTCAACAATCAATTAGCGACGTCAGCTATCCTCAACAATTACTTTGTTAGTGAGAGCACATTGAGACGCAAGGTGTTACAAATTAACAACTTTATCGAGAGTTATCATTTATCCCTGAAGTATAGTGCCAGACAACTAAAAATCACTGGTAAAGAAATCAATATCCGATACTTGGGCTATCAATTTTTCTGGACTTTTTATACTGGCATCACTTGGCCCTTCAAAAATGTTGAACAAAAAAAAATTGATCACTATGTGAAATACGCACTGAAAAATTATGATCTAGCTAAAAAGAATACTTTGTCGTTGGAATTTTCTTACTTATTTGCACTGAATGTTTCGCGCTTTCATGCTAAACATCCGATAACACCGGAAGATATTCCAGCTTATGTCAAAGAGATCAATCAGCGGCAGCTTTTTCCACGTTCGGCCTTTTATCAGGACTTTCAAAAAGAGTTTTTCCTATCGGAACACGAGATCAATTATATCGGGTTGCTTTTTCAGTGTCGACCACAGTTTTATATTCGCAAGGATAATCTCCAAGAGGTGATTCAGCTACACAGAGAGCTTGATACGCCGATCTATCAGCTATACACCCTCTTCACCGAGGAAACCAACGTCATGTATACGCCAGTCAAAGAAGAACTGAACTTAAAACTCTGCCATGCGATCATTTTATCGACCTTTTTACATGCGACTTTTTTTAAAAATTTTATTTCTGTCGCTTCTGGCTACGATCTTTTATTCTTTTATCAGACAAAATATCCTCATCTATATACTTATATGGAAGACACGCTAAAAAAAATGCGTGACCAGTCGGAATCGTCCGTGTTGGAGAATGACGAATTTCTCATTCCAAGGTTTTGCGAAGCCTTCTCGGCCATTAATATTTTTACTAAGTTTGAACCGGAGATCGTTGTAAAAATTGATACCAACCTAACGATGGCATTGGAATATATCTTGGCTCAAAAGCTGGAACAGATCTTTCAGAATTTCTTCAACGTTCGTTTTCTGTCATTTATTGAAGTGGAAAAAAACGAAGAACACAAATTCGACATGGTCTTCTCTTCGATTATTCAAAATGTTGAAGATAGTCCTTATCAAGGTGTTCCAGTATATACTTTCCAACCACAGATCACGCTTTCTGATATCACCAAAATCAATGACATTTTAACCAAGTATATTGAGAGTTTAGACTCGCAAAAATAATACAAAGGTGCCGTATCATCACTGATACGACACCTTCTATGGATTATACTGCTTGTTCGCTAACTTTACGATACTTAGTGATTGCGATCAACATTAAGCCTAAACCTACGATTAGGAAGGCGATGATCCCTTTTCCACCGGTTGATGGTAAGAAGCCTTTTGGCGCATTCGGGATTTTCAGTGTTGTTGATTCAGCGTAAGAACCATTTTTGATTTCAAATGAAGTATCCTCTACTAGCTTAACGAAACCGTTTGGTGCTTTCGTTTCCTTCAAGAAGTAGCTGCCCATTTCCAAACCAGTTACCTTGATTTTCCCATCAGCGCCTGATTTGAATCTCGTTGCAGCAGATAGGTCACTTACCCAGACCGGAGTTCCACCTTCCACATCTTGTTTTAGATACTCATCATTACCACCGTTATCACGTCCTACGACGAACTCTGCTCCGCCTAACGTTTGAGTCTCCTTGCCGCTTTCATGTTTCAAGAATCTATGACCACCGGTTCCGAAACCTGGAGGCGGATTAAGAATGTTACGGTCATCATTCACATCACCATCACGTGTGATTTCTACAACTAGATCATTGTCAATTTTTTCATCGACAGGCGTAAATTCTGTCATACTGACGCCATAAGTGATTTCAATTTTCTTGCCGGCAAATTGTTTTAAATAATCAGCTGTAGCCTTCGACTTAGCAAATTCAGCCGCACTAGAAACACTTGTTTCAGCATTGAAATTAGCGGCTAAAGTAAAGCCGGCATAGTCTGAATAAGGAGAAGCAGTGTTTTGCGGTGTCAATGTCATATGGCTATAGAATTCAGTTAAATCATTGCCCTCAATTGTACGGCCATCAATCACAATTTTTGAAATTCCTTCGAATTTTACTCCTGTTTTGGTCAACTGATCGACAAATGCGAATCTATTGTAACGAGTTTGTTGTGTGCTCGTTGCACTATCAGTAATAATCTCACCGATTTGACTTGGGAAAGTAAATGACGCTTTGTAGTTGATCTGTTTCCCAACTTCAAAAGTATAGAAACTTTCTCCTGCAGGAACATCAGGTAATTTATTTCCGTTCTCATCTACTAAGATTTTCTCAGGCACTTCTTTATCAACGATTTTATTTTTTGGATACAAGTGGATCGTGCTTAACTCAGTCGCTCCATCCATCGCTGGCAAAATCAGAATGGTTGGATTTGAATAGCCTTGATAGCCTGTTGGTAATTTCTCTTCAAAATAATAGACGTTATAGGTTCCGTCAGCTGCTCGTTTCTCCAATGCATCAAACGTTGCATCGCCGTTACCGTTAGTTGTTTGCTTTCCTTTTTCAGTGGCTTTTGATTTATCTAAAGTAAAAGATTTCATCAATGCTTCCGTTTTTGTTTTTACTTCGGCTTCTGATTCATTTCCTGTCAATGCCAGTTTAGCATAAAAATCTGCAGTTACATCCCACGCGGTAAACTCCACACCTGGTAAGCCCTCGTAATGACTGAATTCATTCATTTCTTTACCAGTATTTGTAATTGCCTCATTTGGAAATTCATCCATTTTCTTTTTATGCAAGGTTACTGCCACTGTTTCTGCAGCTGCCGCATTCTCACTCAAACCAAACAACCCTGTTAATAGTGGTACGAGACACACAATTGCTGTTAATAATCCTGTCCATTTTACTTTATGTTTCATTATTTTTCCCCCCTATTTTTTTTGGGTCTTTTTAGACCCATAACTGCCAGAATAAAAATGAGACCGCCAAGCACTGAGTAGCTATTTACAAGCTCGTTCGTTTGTGGAAATGATTTACCGGAAGTATCTACTGGTGTTTTAGGAACCACCAGTCGCTCAGTCGTTTCAGTTGGCGGTGTGACTACTAACGGTTCTTTTTCTTCTGCATACTTTCCATAAATCATCACTTTGAATATCTCTAACTCCGAGTCAACATCGTGTTGCGGAAAGAATAAAACAACTGGCAGAAAATGAAATTTTCCGGTTTCTCCATTAGCTAAAATCAGATAAGCCGCATCCTTGTTTTCTTGATATCGTGGAAGTGAGGTCCTAGCTTCCCCTTCACTATTGACTGTCAATACCTCTTCACTTAATGGTTTCAATCCTTCTGTTCGAATAAAGCTCTGCATCTCTTCTTTGGTTGCATTTTTATCTAGCAAGAATTCCTTAGCTTCTTTTTCTGTCATCACATTTGAGTGACGCCAATTCGTTAAATCATAGATCGTAAAGTTCAAATTATCGGTTCCTTGAACTTTTTCTCCCTCTTTTGGTCTTGTATTGATGATGATTTCGACTTTCTCATTTGTTGTAACTGCTGAAACGGAACTCGTCAACATGTTAACTCCAATCAAGACTGCTAGAAGGGACAAGAAAAGTAGTCGCTTTTTTTTCATGTCTAGTCCCTCCTTCTATTAATGTATAAGTAGACTGCACCCAATCCGCTGCCTGCTACTAAGCAAATAATAGAAAATAGAACGAAGTACCGATTCCCGAAACTTCCAGTTCTAGGGAGTACACCCGTTTGTCTGCGATTTTTCACCTTTAAAGTAATTACATTTTCTGTTTCACCTAGTTTGGTTGAACTCGTTACCAGAGGATGGCTTTCGACCCCTACATGACCACTCTCAAAAATATCAACAGCAATCTCTTTTTCTAAACCGACATAGCTGTCTGGTGCAGTGACTTCTTTTAAGAAATAGAGCTCTGACTTCAAACCAGTAAAAGTAAAGGTCGATCCTGAAGAGATTGTTTTATTGTAAGTGCCTGATAAATTTCGCAAGCGGAAGACAGCACCTTCGATTTCTGCTCCTTGCTCGTTCGTCTTTATGACTTTCAACTTGAACTCATCCAACTTATTTACGACTGTTTTATTCGTTGAATCAGCAACAACCGCTGTACCATCGGCCTTTTCAGTCACTGAAAACGTAAAATCATCCATCTTTTTAAAGCCTTCTGGAACAAAGGTTTCACTTACTCGGTACGTGCCGATCGGCAGATCTTTGAATTCAACGATTCCACTTGCATCTGGCGCAACATTGTCTATAACTTCAATGTTTTTTGTTGTTTCTGTAAGTTTGAATTTTGGCAAACTATCACCGAAAAAAGGTTGGTTATTCTCCATCACTTTCTTAAAGGAATAATCAGTGGTCATCAGTTTATTAGTAATAAGGATTCCTTTTGCATCCAGCGTTGCTGATTGAAAAGAGGTTTGACTATAACTTGGTTTTTCATACCCTGACACTTTTTCGACATTTCCAACTCGTTCAATCACTCGATAAGTAATATTGGAATCTCGATCCACCGCTGGAAAAGAATTTTTCCAACTGTTTGTAGCATTCAATGAAACTTGATGAAGATCGATCCAATTTTCTCCATCCTTTTTTTGCAGAACGGCAGTTATCGTTTGCCGCAACTTCCAGAAATTCGCTGTTCCAGCTCGTTCATCTACCCATTTTTTCTCGACTGGAATAACGATTTCTTTAAGCTCATTGATAACAGTGATACTTTCTTCTTTGCCATTGACCTTGGCGACAACACCAGTTCCATCCGCTTTTTCCGTGACGACGATCGTAAAATCAGCCATCTTCTTATAGCCGGTAGGAACAACAGATTCACTCACTGTATAAGTCCCTATTGGCAAACCCTCAATCTTAACTAAGCCGGCATCATTCGGTTTAATACCCGTGAGTTTATTTCCCTTAGCATCTTCAACCGTAAACTCAGGTTTGTTTGTTCCCGTAAAGGCTGTTCCATCTTCTTTCAACTTGGTAAACGTATAGTCCGTGGTCATTAAGCGGTTGGTGATGACGATTCCATTGGTTCCTAAATTATTGGAACTGAAACTTGTCTTGCTGTATTCCGGCTTCGCATAGCCTGGTACTTTATCCAGATTGCCAACCTTCTCAATCACGCGATAAACAATATCTGTCTTCCCATCAACTGCCGGAAAATTAGCAGTCCAATTATTCTCTGCATTCAATTTGACTTGATGGACACCTGTCCATTGACTATCATTCTTCTTTTGTAAAACAGCAGTTACTTCTTGACGTTTTTGCCAGTAATTTTCAGAATCATTTGACCAAACCTTTTTTACTGGAACGACAAAATCTTCATTAACAGCTCGAACCGAAGGAATACCAAAATGCAATAAATCAGTTGTACGTGTTGGCGTAGGTGTCAATTCAACAAAATCTGTACTGACCGGATACCATCTTCCCGACACAAAACTTGCATCCTCAGTTTTCAGGCGAACTTTGTAATCAAGCTGAATTTCCTGACCGCCGAACAAATTGATATTACTCACTTCAATTTTTCCATTGCTGCTGGTCACTGTCGGTAACTCAACGGATGTTTCTCCGACTGAGCTCGCAACGGGGGTACTAATAAGTTCCACCATATTCCCGATAGAAAAATTGATTTTCCCTGCATCGACTGTTCGCAGAATCGTATGATACCAATTCTTGGTATATTCCGTTAATTCCTCACTATTATCCGTTTCATAGAAGAAGTAATCATTTTGCGTTTCGCCAGTAGCGTTAGCTTTTTTCGAAGACATTTTATATAGGCCCTTGATCATATCTGCTTTTGTATGACGATATTCTGTACTTTCTGGCCCGATATTGAAGGCTAACGAATGAATCTCTACTCCTGCATCTTTGAGTTTTCGTGCGGTTGAATTAGTCGTGGTAATGTGACTTGTGATATCCAAACTACCAACTCTCCACGGTTCTTTAAGCCCAACAGAATATTCCCAATTTCCTAATTGGTCACCACCTCTGTATTGCCCTGCATTTGCTCCTGTTGTATATTTTGGAATATTCTCAGTAACTAAAACCTCATCAAAATACATACTTGTATCCGCTACTGAGTTCGTTGGATAAAAGCTGAGATTCGGTGCCCCGTCTGTCAGAATAAACATCAATTTTTTTCGACCATCTGTCCCACTAGGATCAGCCGCATCCAATATATCTTTACCGACCATCAAGGCACGCTCGGTAAATGTCCCTCCACTTGGTGTAAGATTCCTGTATTGATTAACAATATTGTCCCAATCGCTTTCCTGACCTGAGATCGCTACTGTGGCATCTGGACTGCCAGGTAGATAATCTGAAAAGACATGTGCCCCCATACGGATATTATCGGCATCTGGAACATGGATCTTTTTCACTTCAGTAATTAATTTTTCGATCGAAGCTACAGCGTCACTCTTTTTCTTGGTAGTCATCGAACCTGAATCATCCAGTAGAAAAACAATATCAACACCCGGTTTATAATTGTAATTTCCGCGAACATTTAACCGAACATCGAATTCGTCCTTTTTGTTCGTTTCCATTGCCAGCTTCCGCAATGATAAGTTGGGATTACTCGCATCACCATAATGGATATAAGAGTTCGTTCGATCATCGCTTTGGACATTCCAGCTGGTTAACCCATCCCAGCCAGCAGCACTTTCATTTCCCCCTTGATGATTGATGACGTTGGTCTGTCCAGTCGGCTGCCATGAATATTCCGGATATTTCCCATTATCTGTTTTGTAGCTTGGTACTTTGTTGGTATAAAAATTTTCATGAACTAAATTTCTAGAACTTCTTGCAGCTGATACACCAGCCAATTGTGATTGACTATTCTGATCAGAATAGAGCGAAAAACTGTTTGCCGTAACTGGAGCTTCTTGATTAGCTGAACTACTAGAAGCCGATTTTTTAGAGCTTTTTGAATTCTCTGTTTTTCCCATCTCCAACACTAAAGGCTCTGTTAGCCCAAGAACATCCGTATTCGATTCCTTTGGACTTTTTTCTTTTGTTTGATTGTTCAAACTTTGTTCATTTAGTTCGATGAACAATTGAAGCTTTTTCTCTTTCTTAGGAAGCACAACTTTTAAAACATATTTTGCTGAAGAGGTAAATTCTTTTTCGATGAACCAGTCATCCTTCTTTTCCATCCCGTTGACCATAGGATACTCAATCACTTCGTTGCTTTCCGTTAGTAGCTTTAACTTCAAACGACTTTCTTTCTGCTCACCGTCAGCTTCTCGTTTTAAATTGACTCGAAAAACATTTCCTTCTTCCGTTTGCTCTGTATCATAAGAAACATTCAGAAATGGCTCGTCAATTAACACGTTTGAACTTGTTTCTGCAAATGTCTGTGTTTTCACATCCAACAAACCTACTAAGCTTGAAAAAATGACCCCTAACACAATTAGAAACTGTAGTTTTCCCCTAAGCATCTTTTAACCTCCCTTCACCCGAAAATACCTCCATCGGTGTTATCATTCTATTAAATAAAATAAGTCTTTTCAAATTTAAAATTAATTCAATTTTAGTTATTTATTAAGGCTAAAATGACAAAGAAATGCGTAGTATCATATATGTTTGTTATTGTCCATCGTTATTAGACCCATTTCTTTTATTCCCCTTAAAAATAATGACTATTTATTTAGTTTAAATTAAGTTAATTATATGGTTTTTATAAGCAAGCTTTTTTAGAAGAAACGTAAATAAACGCTTATATATTACGGTTTATGTCTATAACAAAATAAACCAGGGTTTATTCATTAGGTTTTTTCACTCAATAATATAGTCGGATTATGGTACGAAAACACGATATAATTTATATTCCGATACCGAAAACTTATTTTTTTACGTTATTCTAAAATTGTAGTTTACATTGCGCGAAAATAATCGTATCGTTTTTTTATTTTGTAATTCCATTTATTTTTCCAACTCCAAAAAACGCTTAATATCGTTTTTTATTTTTGTTTTCATCCCATTTTATGGAACAAAAAAGAGCCTCAAGAAAAACCTTGAGGCCCGTCACTCATTCCAAATACGTTCTATCCTGCGTATCTCTCAAATCAACCTTGAACGATCACAAGTTGAGTTGTTCAACGAATTACTTTACTGTAAGACCTAAAAAGCTTCTATTATATAAGAGGCTTCAATGGCCAAACCATTTCTTATTTTGAAAGCGAGTCGATGCACGAACAATTGCAAAAAATCCTTTAGCTACCTGTTCGATATTTACAACAATCTGCATGCTATGTAAAGGCTCCACCTCATCCATCGTTAAATGAACGATAGCCCGCTCAATTAAGAGCGGGCTATCTAACTAATCAATATTTATTATTCTAAAGTTGAGGGTGTTGACTATTACTAAAAATTAACTATTTCTCGTTTAAACGATGTATTCCCAAATCCTTCTAATACATCCTTGTAACCCTATAGTTACGCCAGTTTGATTAAATTTCATCAAAATGAGTTAAAGTGTCGCATAAAAATATTTTTCGTGTTCTTATACTATAACATACTTTTTTAGTAAATAATAATGTTGAAATCAGCGATTTTCCGATTCTTTCCGATTATTTAATAATTTTATCGGGATAAAGCTCTCCATTTGTGCCCAGCCCTGCTGCTCGATAATCTCTTTGGGTGTAATGATGTGTCCCATTAAAAAACGTTTGTCCGTAACGTCTAACTCAAGCTGTTCATGATCTTCAATATATTTTCTCGCTTCTTCGAATAATCTTTGACCGACTTCCTCATCGCCGTCTTTATAGGCATAAGTCAAATAATAACCGCCTTCAAAATCAATGACCTCATGATCTTCTGCCTCCATGTCGTCCGTCAATGCATAGATCCATACCATCCCACCTTTTGATGGATCAAAATACAAGAAGTCTCTAGGCATGAAAGCATCACGCGGACTAGGTGAGAGCCTTGAGAAGTAAGCGTCAAATCGGCCAAGAATTCCCTGTTCGGAAAAATCAAATTCAGGATCAGAACCGGATGAAGCAGCTTTAAAGGAAGGAAGTTCAATCATTCTAAATTTCATTACCACACCTCACTTATCATAGTCTAATTATTTTAGCATTGTAGGGCTGGTCATTTCAAATACACAAAGGAATAAAAGGCAAGATCAATGACATCCGTTCATCTAGGAACAGGAAGATGATTACGACTAATACGAATAGCCAGTGTATTCCTTTCCGTGATAACCGATCATAATGATTAGTAGCAGAAGGACTTGCTCTGTTCACCGTGGATTGACAACACGATTAAAACAAGATATATTTATATGACCAAATGATTTTATTAGTCATATAAATATACAGGAGAATGATATGCCAAAATTTAGTGAACAGGAACGCCTAGTTATCGCTCAAAAATTAGTGACTGCCGCGGAAAAGCTTTTTAGTGAATATGGACTCAAGAAAGTCACTGTTGAAGAGATCGCAAAGGCAGCAGCGATTGCTAAAGGATCTTTCTATGCTTTTTATCCCAGTAAAGAAGAACTTTATTTTGCTATCTTAGTGAATTGTCAGAAGGACATGTGGCAAAAGATGGACAGCTATTTGACACAAAACAGTACCTTAAAACCTAGAGATTTAGTAAAAAAGACGATGGTTTATATGCTTGAGCTAATGCAGCGTTACCCCCTTATACAAAAAACAGACAGCGAAACAATGGCTGTCTTGTTCCGCAAGTTGCCTGCAGATGTGGTGGAAAAGCATTCTGGCGAAGATGCGGAAGCGTTGAATCTTTTTATAAATTACGGGGTACGCTTCACCCAACCAATCGAAGTTGTCGCGAAAGCTTTTCAAGCTCTTTATGGCGTAGTCGTTCTATTAGATGAGGAGAATGAGGAGCTGCGTTGGCAAGTTTTGTCTGTCATGATGAATGGTCTGGTCAATGAACTAGTGGAGGAATAACGATGATTAGTGTTGAAAATCTCTTTTATCAGTATCCCAAGAACGACAAAGACACGTTGAAAAATATTCATTTCGAAGTAAAGAAAGGCGAGGTCTTTGGATTCTTAGGTCCATCCGGTGCGGGAAAAAGCACGCTGCAGAAGATTTTGACGGGAACTCTGACTGGTTATCGCGGAAAGGTATCAGTGATGGATCATTCTCTCAGGCATTTAGGGGAAGATTACTATGAAAAAATCGGCGTTGATTTTGAGTTTCCAAATTTTTATGGGAAGTTCACTGCTTTGGAAAATCTTACTTATTTTTCTTCGTTGTATAGGCGAAAGACTTTAGATCCTCGTCCTTTTCTGGAACAAATGAACTTGTTGGAGGATGCTAAAAAGCCTGTCAATCGGTTTTCTAAAGGAATGAAAACGCGATTGGGTTTTATCCGTTGTCTGCTCCATGATCCTGACCTTTTGTTTCTGGATGAACCAACGAGCGGGCTGGACCCATCAAATGCACGAATACTTAAGGATATGGTGAAGGAACTGCAACAGGCAGGAAAAACAATCATCCTGACGACGCATAATATGCATGATGCAGAAGAACTCTGTGATCGGGTCGCCTTCATTGTCGATGGCGAGATTCGAGCGCTGGATACTCCGGCGGCTTTTCGCCATTCTAGCGAGAAAAATCTGGTCACGTGTACTTTTTTCAATCAGGAAAAGATTGAAGAAGATTATCAGGTACCGTTGGATGAGCTGCATACAGATCAACATTTTCTGCGTTTACTGACAGAGAAAAGAATCACTCGAATTCATTCCAGAGAAACGAATCTAGAGGATATCTTTCTTTCATTAACAGGAAGGCGGCTACAATGAGACGACTGCATGTACTCAAAAATGATATCCGCTATCAAGTTCGGTACGGTTTTTACTTCATTTATTTCCTTCTGACGGTCGTGTATATTTTAATCCTTCATCAAATAAATGATCCAGTGATCAAGAGTTTTGTCGGAACCCTGATCATTCTTAGCGATCCCGCTGTATTAGGCTATTTCTTTATCGGTGGTATTTGGCTACTTGAAAAAGAAGAGGGACTGCACAGCTATACCGCGATTGCTCCTTTGAAAAATTCGGAGTATGTCTTAAGCAAGATAATCTCTTTAGGATTCGTTTCAACCTGTTCTGCAACAATCATCACTGGAATCACTATGCCTTGGGTCAATCTCTTTTTACTCACTGGCACTGTCTTTCTATCTTCTTGTTTCTTTACCTTGATCGGATTGCTTTTAGCGACTTTGGCGAAAACGGTCAACGGCTACTTAATGATCAGTGTGCCACCGGCTTTAGTGTTGTTGAGTCCAGGTGTTCTATCGCTGTTTGGAATCAATGTACCTTTCGCTGCAATAATCCCAGGAACGCTGGTCTTTAATCTAATCAGTGCTGTCTTAAGTAATCAGACTGAATCTATTTTTCTAAATTTTGCCAGCTTATTCTTTTGGACCGTTGTACTATTCGTGGGCGTTTGTCGAAGTGTCGCTAAGGATCTTGAACCTTCAAGGATATCCGCTCACTAAGAAAGTAGGAAAATTATGCGCTCAACACTTACCGTTTTTTCGATTGGTTTACGAATCATTTTGCGGGATGCAATCATGTTAGTTTTGATTCCTGCACCTTTTCTGGTTGGAATTGCTTTTCGGTTCTTACTACCCTGGCTGAATCTGATTCTGACCAAGCGTTTCGCGTTTTCTTTTGAAAACTATTATGCCCTGACGGATAGTTTGATGATCCTTTTATCACCTACATTGCTTACTATGTCGAGTGCCTTCCTGCTCTTAGAAGAAAGTGATGAAGGGATCAGCAGTTATTATCAGATCACACCAGCAGGTCGGCTGCATTATTTAATGGCACGAATTGGAATTCCTTCACTTTGGGGATTTTTATGTAGTGTTGTGATAGGGCACATGTTTGGTTTATCAACGCTCTCTTTTTTGAATATCCTTGCGATTTCCTCTATTGCTACTTTATTTAGCTGTGCTGTTGCTATGATGATCGTCACCCTGGCAGCCAATCGTGTGGAAGGATTAGCCATCTCTAAACTAACCGGAATCACATTAATCGGTGCCTTGATCCCTTGGTTCATTTCCGACTCATGGCGATGGATCGTTGGAATTCTCCCAACTTTTTGGATAGGAGGACTATCACAAGGAGCAGCATTAGGACTTAATCTATTTTTAGGAATCGTGACAAGTCTACTCTGGATCGCTTTCTTTACTAAAAGATTTTTGCTAAAAATAAATCATTAAAAAAGGTCGAAACTCGCGAGAGTTTCGACCTTTGCTCTATTCATTTAGCCTACAACCGCACCATTCGGCATATCTTTTGGTGCTTCTACGACCTTCAAGGTACCATCTGGAGCTTCAGCTGAAAGGATCATTCCTTGGCTGATTTCACCGCGCATTTTGCGTGGTTTCAGATTAGCTACGATGATCAGTTTTTTACCAACCAGGCTTTCTGGATCAGCATAGAATTCTGCGATCCCAGATAAGATTTGACGGTCTTGCTTATCGCCTGCGTCTAAGCGGAACTGCAATAGCTTGTCAGCACCTTCGACTTTTTTGCATTCCATCACTTCAGCGACTTTTAATTCAACCTTATCAAAGACATCAAATTTGATTTCTTTATCTTTAACTGAAACAAGTTCAGTTTCTTCAGGATTCCATTTGATTTTTTCTTCTTCAGGCTTGCTGCCTTGTGACATTTGATCTTTGATATACGCAACTTCTTCCTCCATATCCAAACGAGGGAAGATTGGTTTGCCTTTTGGTGTTACTTTTGTATTTTCTGGGAACTCGCCGAAATGAATCGTCGCTAAGTTCATCTGGTCCGCATTCAAACCTAATTGTTCAAAAATACGTTTCGGTGTTTGAGTCATAATCGGTTGCAATAGAATCGCTACGATCCGCAGACTTTCTGCCAAGTGAACCATTACACTGTCTAGTTCCGCTTTGCGTTCTTCATCTTTAGCTAATACCCATGGTTCTGTTTCGTCAATGTATTTATTCGCACGAGAGACCAATGTCCAAACTTCTGCTAAAGCATTGTTGAACTCCATTTTGTCCATCGCTTCACGGTACCGGCTGACCACATTCGCAGCGGTTGTTGATAGTTCGCTATCAAAGTCCGTAACCAACGATTTATATGCCGGTACAACACCTTCACAGTATTTATTGATCATGGCAACTGTACGATTCAATAAGTTTCCAAGGTCATTGGCCAAATCATAATTTACGCGAGCAACAAAATCTTCCGGTGTGAATACACCATCTGAACCAAATGGGATTGCTCTTAGTAAGTAGTAACGAACCGCATCTAAGCCATAACGTTCAACAAGCATTTCAGGATACACGACATTGCCTTTTGATTTAGACATTTTGCCGTCTTTCATCATCAACCAGCCGTGACCGTAGATTTTCTTCGGTAGTGGAATCTCTAAAGCCATCAACATGATTGGCCAATAAATCGTATGGAAACGAACGATTTCTTTGCCGACCATTTGGACATCCGCCGGCCAGTATTTCTTGAATAAGCTATCATCATCTGAGCCGTAGCCTAGAGCCGTGATATAGTTTGATAACGCATCGATCCATACATAGACGACGTGTTCAGGATTCGCATTGACTGGGATTCCCCAATTGAAGGTGGTACGAGAAACAGCCAAATCTTCCAAACCAGGTTTGATAAAGTTGTTGATCATTTCATTCTTGCGTGATTCTGGTTGGATAAATTCAGGATGTTCATCGTAATATGCCAATAAACGATCCGCATATTTACTCATACGGAAGAAGTAAGATTCCTCGCGAACCAACTCAACTTCGTGACCACTTGGTGCTTTCCCGCCGATCACATTGCCTTCTTCATCGCGATAAACTTCATCCAATTGTGTTTCTGTAAAGTATTCTTCATCAGAAACTGAATACCAGCCTTCGTATTCGCCAAGATATATATCCCCTTGATCCAATAATTGATCAAAGATCTTTTTGACCGCTTCCTTGTGGTAATCATCCGTCGTGCGGATAAATTTGTCGTAGCTGATGTCCAACGTCTTCCATAGTTTCTTGATGTCCGTCGCCATCTTGTCCACATATTCCTGCGGGTCCACGCCAAGCTCATCGGCTTTCTTCTCAATTTTTTGTCCATGTTCATCGACCCCAGTCAAATAGAACACATCAAAGCCCATCATGCGTTTGTAGCGAGCAATCGCATCACAGGCAATCGTTGTATAAGAATTCCCAATGTGCAGTTTGCCACTTGGATAATAAATAGGCGTGGTGATATAAAACGTTTCTTTCTCTGCCATAAGGCTCCTCCTTTAAAAATAGATTCCTACGTAGTATACCATAAAATGCTGAATGGATTGAGTCATGGGGGTATTTATTTGTCAGGGAAGAGCTGGTAAACATGCGTGCTGTAAATTCAACATTGAATGATGTACAATAAAAAAAAGGAGCTGATTCAAATGTTGAATATCAAACCCATTTCAGAACTACGAAACTACTCAAAGCTATTGGAAGAAGTAAAGCCGAATGAACCTGTGATCTTAACTAAAAACGGTTATGGAAAATACGCTGTTATTAATTTAGAAGAATATGAACGTTTCACAGCGGGCTTAGAACTCTTAGAAATTGTTAAAGAGGCAAAAGATAGTGGTGTAGCCACTATCCAAGAAGCCGCCGCACGTTATGGAAAATGAATTAACTATGCTTTTTGACTTTAATGCTGAAAATTTGAGACAAGTTCAAATAGCACTTAAGATGATTTAAAAGGAGTTTCACACTTTCTCTAAATAGTCGAAAATTGGTTTAGAATGTGTTTTTTTAAGCTCAAGTCTTCTCAAATTACCTTTAGCGATGAAATCATTATTCACCATCGAAATACTTCTACAAAAAATGTCCAAAAACTATGACTAGCTTTTGAACATTTTTTTCTTTCATTGGAAAATCATCTACTGATAAATAGTTGAGCACCGTACACTTTTTCTCCGTCGCTAGATACACCAATGCCAATATATTGGAGAGAAGGATCTACCATATTTTTTTTATGACCTGGGCTATCGAACCACGATTGATACATTTTTTCTCCTAATATTTTCCCTGATGTCTCTCTAGACTGACTCCACGCAATGTTTTCAGCTGCTCCTTTGTAACTAACGCCTACTTCTCCTAATACTGTAAAGCAACTACTTCCATCTGGTCTTAGGTGATTTGGGTCATACTTTTCCATTAATTCATTGGCGCGAATATTAACAGCCACATTTAATTTAGCATCCTGCTTAAACTCACTTAGATTAAGCGATCTACGCAGTTCATTTACTTTTGCCAATATTGTTTGTTTCATGATTGTTAATTCAGACTCTGGCAAAGGAACGATTTTCGAATAATCTAAAGTCATTGTTTTATTACTACTTACTTTTATTGCTGTTAAAGAGTTATATACTGCTAAATAACCGGTAAATAATTTTGACCTAGCAGTATAATTCTCGCCGTGTTGGACTGTTGCTGTCTCCTCCTCCAAGATAGTTCCATCGTCAGCTTGGTGGATTATCGTAATAGTATATTGGTTTAAATTATAATTGAACGTCAGAGTCATATTTCCATCGACTGTCACAACTTGAGTGTTGTTTCCCGAT
Organism: Enterococcus sp. GPZ-007; assembly: GCF_059374735.1. Lineage (NCBI taxonomy): Bacteria > Bacillati > Bacillota > Bacilli > Lactobacillales > Enterococcaceae > Enterococcus > Enterococcus sp. GPZ-007. The sequence continues at coordinate 65,500 of NZ_JCAFYN010000006.1, forward strand.
AGCGTATATCCATAGAACGATTTTGCAGTTGCCGTATAGACTTTACCATATTTAATGGTAGCCGTTTCAGCCTTTAAATTTTTTCCGTCATTGCCTTTGTGATTGACTGTAACCGTATAATCATTGAGTGTGTAAATGAATGTAATCGTCATGTTGCCAGTAACTGTCACTGTTTGTGTCTTATTACCAGACAACGTATAGCCAACAAATGTTTTCGAATTCGCAGTGTGACTTTTTCCACTTCCAACCGACACTGCTTTTTCAGTTTCCAATATTTTACCATCGCTGCTTTTATGAACGACTGTGACGTTGTAATTTTCTACATTTTTCGTGTAATTAAACGTGAGTGTTGTTGCTCCTTTTATCGTTATTTTCTGAATTTTATTGCCAGATAGTGTATAGCCAGCGAAAAATTTTGAATTTGCTGTATGCTCTTTGTCATATTCGACCGATACCACTTTTTCGGTTTCTAAAATTTTACCATCACTACCCTTGTGTACGACAGTGACATTATACTTGATTGGATTATAAGTAAATGTGAGTGTTGTCGTGCCTTTCACTGTTACTTTCTGGGTATTGTTGCCAGATAGAGTATATCCTGTGAAGGTCTTCGATTTCGCTGTATGCTCTTTGTCATACTCGACTGACACTGCTTTTTCAGTCTCTAATATCTTTCCATTACTACCCTTATGCACGACGGTTACATTATATTTATTAACTGTATAAGTGAATGTGAGCGTCATATCTTTGGTTACTGTAACTTTTTGTGTTTTATCACTTGGATGTGTATAACCTGTGAAACTCTCTGCATTAGCTGTATATGATTTGCCGTTTTCTACAGTATCTGTAGTAGTTTTTAACGTTTTCCCATCCGAACCCATGTGTTTGACTGTCACCTTATACTTCACTGGTGCCGCATTCTTCGTATAGTTAAACGTAATCGTCTTATTTCCATTCACTGTGACGGTTTGAGAGTTACTTCCTTTCAAGGTATAGCCGCTCAAACTACCTGCTTTTGCTGTATAGGATTTTCCTTTTTCAACGCTCGCTGTAGAGGTCTTTAACGTTTTCCCATCTGATCCGACATGCTTCACTGTAACAGAATATTTAGTAACTGGCGTTGTTTTCTTTATTCCATACCAAGCAATACCTTCGTCTTTCCAGCCCACCCGAATCAAATTCTTTTGCTCCGCGTAATTAACCGTGTAATTATGTGACCCTGCTTTTGCATTCGGATTGTAGGCGCGATAAAGTGGAATAGTCTTCTTTACGTCCGAATACCAGCCGATACCTTCGTATTTCCAGCCGACTTTTACCAAATGATTCTTTTCGTTGGCATTTAGAGTGTAGTGATGATCGCCTGCATTCGCATTATACAACCGATACACAGCATTTCCCGTTGCCGGGGCGGTCCAACCAATGCCCTCGTACTTCCAACCGACTTTCACCAAGTGATTCTTTTCATTCCCATTTGCCGTATAGAAGTGCTCACCCGAATTTGGATTATAGAGACGATGCATGTCCGCCGCATTTGCTTCCTCAGCCGATGCGATGAAAATGGTAAAACATAAAGACAATACCAAGAAAACAAACATTTTTACCTTTTTCATTACCTTACCTCCTTGTAACGATTAGTAACTCACTTTCGTAACTCCATAAGTGCCTTTTATCCCTTGCGCCAATGATTCATTAGAATAATTTTTGATCCATTTTTCAGCCTCCGCATAGCTCTTAAAAAAATTGATGCCATTTGCGATGTCATTATGGTGCTCTCTTGAATTATCGGGGGTGTACCAAACCGTGTATCGTGGAGCTGGATCTGTCGCAGACTTGCTTAAGTAAAAAGCGATCCCTTCATAACGCCAACCCGCACGAACCAAGTCATCACGTTCATAGGCATGCAGTGTATAGTGATGTGATCCCGTTTTAGCATTCGGATTATACAGGCGATAAACAGGATAATCCCCATTAGAATTCCATGCAGTACCCTCGTAGCGCCAGCCAACACGTGTTAAATGATCCCGCTCATTTGTATCGAGGGTATAGTGGTGATCTCCACCATTATTAGGGTTATACAGCCTATGAACGGGAAATCCAATTTCTGGAATCTGCCACGCGGTCCCCTCATTGCGCCAACCAACTTTAACTAGATGGTTTCGCTCATTGACATCAATCGTGTAGTGATGCTCACCTGAGTTTGGATTATAAACTCTTAACAGGGGGGGCATCAGCAGACACAGTAGTAGCAAACATCCCTGTTGCTACTCCAAACATGCTTAATGAAAGAACTAAAACGAGATACTTCTTTTTGAATGCATTCATAAAAGGACCTTCCTTTCTAGATGTGAATATAATCACATGTATTCCTGTGGCAACCAACCTAAATTAATTTTTCACTGCTTGTTAAGAGAAAAAGGTGATAAGCAAAGGACCTTACCACCCTGATTCATTTTATCTAAGACCTTCTTAAATTATCGTGATTCTACTTGGTGATGAACAGCTGCACGCCATACACATTCGAACCAGACCGAGCGACCCCTACACCGATATGTGTAAATCTAGGATCTATCATATTTAAGTAACGGTTTCTACTGTTGAACCACATGCTATACATTTGTTCTCCCAGTTTATCGCCAGATGTTTCTGATGAGCTCAGCATCGCAATATTTTCACCACAAATCGTAAACGTAAGTTTATTTTCAGTTAATGCCGTAATATATCCGCTTCCATTCGGCCGATCATGGCTGTACTTCTTGACCAACTCATTGGCACGAATGTTCGCCACAGCAGTCAAAGTCGAATCTAACTTAAGCTCGTTGCAGCCATTAGCTTTGCGCCGCAGTTCATTTACTTTTTGAATGATCTTATTTTGCATTTTTTGCATTTCCGCGGCTGTATTAGTATTTGATGACTTTTTAATCCCATACCAAGCGATTCCTTCATCTCGCCATCCGACTCGAAGTAAATTCTTTTGCTCGGCATAATTCACCGTATAATTGTGTGAACCAGCTTTGGCGTTCGGATTATAAGCACGATACAGCGGAACGGCCTTTTGTGGATCAGAATACCAGCCGATTCCTTCATATTTCCAGCCAACTTTCACCAAATGATTCTTCTCGTAAGCATGAAGCGTATAGTGATGATCACCAGCATTGGGATTATACAGCCGATAGACAGCGTTTCCATTTTCGGGCGCGATCCAGCCAATTCCTTCTGACTTCCAACCAACCTTTACCAAATGATTCCTTTCATTCACATTTGCCGTATAAAAGTGCTCACCCGAATTTGGATTATAGAGACGATGCATATCTGCCGCATTTGCTTCCTCTGCCGATGCGACAAAAACTGAAAAACATAGAGACAATACCAAAAAGACCAACAACTTAACCTTTTTCATCAACTTACCTCCTTATGTTTTTTTAACAATTGTAAAATAGATATTATTATTCATTTTAAATACATTTCGTTTAATTGTAAAGATTAAAATTTATATTTTCACATTAATCAACATTGTAAATAAATCGATATAAACAATAAATGTTTTATTTATCAAAAAAAAGCGTTTCTATCTATCCTAATTTTTATCTTTTACTAGAGCATATAAAGAAACAGCAGCTCATGACGACCTGCTGTTCAATATCACCTATTTATTTGTTGTCGATTTTCAATAATTAAAATACACGTTCGACTAATTAGCTCTTCAATAATTGATTCTTTTTAGTAAATTTCTTTGCCAGGTGTGGTAGTATTGCGTCCGTCAAAAAAACATAGAAAATGAAAAAGATTCCGCCTAAGATTGGTTTATAAATATCACTTTTCGCTCCATAATGATCCGGCGTAGTGGAGATACGATAAGGCTTATTCTTTTGATAGTAAATATAAACCTGTTCTCCTTCCTTTCGTTCTTTATCATCCATAGCAACACCATAACTATTTTCCGGGAAATTGATGGTTTGAACACCGGATCGATCAATATGAACAGTTCCCAACGAACGACCTTTAGCGCTTGCTGCAAACTCCTGATCCATCTGCCAATTGGAATAAGCACAATAGAACAACATTAGACCAACTAGTATAAGCATTAACCCAGAAAACTTTTGTATTATCTTCATGTTTCTCTTCTCTCCTCAAAATCTACCTAATCCATTTTACCACCGCCCCTTTAGACAAAAAAGGGATAAAAAACAGCGAATCCTAATAGACTCGCTGTAATAACTATTTTCGTAAGATTTTCTCCATCTTTTTACCTTTGGCTAATTCATCCACTAACTTGTCCAAGTAACGAATTTTTTGCATTAACGGATCTTCGATATCTTCCACTCGATAGCCGCAGATCATACCTTTGATCAAGGAAACATTCTCATTCAGTTCTGGAACTTTCGCAAAAAAAGTTTCCATATCATTGCCGGAATCAATTTGCTTTTGCAGGCCTTCCTCATCGTATCCTGTCAGCCAATAAATAACCTGATCCAGTTCTTCTTTGCTTCGTCCTTTTTTCTCAACTTTTTTAAGATACAAGGGATAAATCGAGGCGAAACTCATTTTGAATATTTTACTCATTTACTGACCACCTTTTTTCTAAATAAAATGTAATACCACAAGAAAAATACAAAAGAATACTGACAAAGCAACTCCCACAATGAGTCCTTGTTTAAGTTGTTTGTCAGAGTCAATTTCTTTTCCTTTTAACCGATCTAGCTTAAATTTGAAGGCAAACATCGTAACAAAATTCGCCGAAGCTGCCGCCAAAACAAAATAAGTCAATTCGCGATGAGTAGTTTCTTCTGGCAAAAAAATAATCACTAATAAGATAGCCGCTGTTAGTATGGGAGCTACAAAGTATAAAGCTGACAATTTCGCGATTTTCTCTTTTCGCTTGATTTCCTTCACCACAGTTGAATTTTCCAACAGCAGATCATCCAGCGATACGTGAAAAACTTTTGCTAAGCGCAGGACACTTTCGATATCAGGAATGGTCTTGCCTGTTTCCCAATTTGAAATTGTCCGCTTTGATACAAAAATTTTATCGGCTAATTGCTCCTGTGTCCATTCTGCTGTCTGACGCTCTGTTTTGATGCGTTGGCTGATTTCCATTTGATCACCTTCAATAATTGGATTTATTAATACCAAACTACTGCTGCAGGCTGTAAATGTCGATAGAAAGTTCTTTCCATCCTTGATATGACAACGTTTTGTTTAACGTGTCACGCCATCTTTTCTGGCAGCTTCGACTACTTTCATCGTGATCAAATCCACCACATTTTCATCAAAAGCAGATGGAATAATGTAATCAGAATTCAATTCACCATAAGGAATCGAATCAGCGATCGCATGGGCACAGGCTAATTTCATTCGCGGTGTGATCTTTTTCGCTTCAGCTGTAAATGCGCCGCGGAACAATCCTGGAAAGGCGAGAACATTATTGATTTGGTTTGGAAAATCTGAACGACCTGTTCCAACGACTGAAGCTCCGCCGGCGATCGCTTCAGCATACGTGATCTCTGGTTCTGGATTCGCCATTGGAAAAACGATGTTGCCGTCATTCATCGAAGCGACCATTTCTTTGGTTACTAAATTTGGCGCAGAGACACCGATGAAAACATCCGCGCCAACAAAAGCTTCTGCCATCGTACCAGAAAAATCGGTTGGCGAAATCAATTCCAAGATTTCCTTTTCAACAAAGGTCGCTGTCGTCATCGCATCATTCAACGCGCCATCCTTATTAAAAGCGATGATATGCTTCACACCAAGATCGACTAACATATGAATGATCGCACTGCCAGCCGCACCTGTCCCTGAGATGACAACCTTCAAATCTTGGGCTTCTTTTTTAACCAGCTTCAACGCATTGATCAAGGCGGCCGTCACTACAACCGCTGTTCCGTGTTGATCATCATGAAAAACGGGAATATCCAATGCTTCGATCAACGCACGTTCAATCTCAACACAGCGCGGCGCACTGATGTCCTCCAAGTTAATGCCACCGAATGTCGGGGCGATCGCTTTAACAATCTGAATGATTTCCTGCGGATCTTTCGTATCTAAGCAAATCGGTACCGCATCAATATCAGCGAATTCTTTGAACAACAGCGCTTTTCCTTCCATTACAGGCAAAGCGGCTTCTGGTCCAATATCACCCAAGCCCAAGACAGCCGTTCCATCGGTCACAACTGCGACACTATTTCCCTTCCAAGTATAGTCATAGGCCTTATTTTTATCCTCGGCGATTCTGCGACAAGGCTCTGCCACACCAGGAGTATAGGCTAAAGAAAGATCATCTTTGTTGTGTACCTTTGCCTTGCTCGTCACTTCGATCTTGCCGCGCCATTTTTTGTGTGCTGTGATTGCTTCATCATAAATAGTCATCAATATTATCTCCAATCATTTTTTCCGGTCGAACCCATGCATCATATTCTTCTGAAGTCACATAACCTAAAGTTAAGGCGGCTTCCTTCAAGGTTGTTCCCTCGTTAAATGCCTTCTTCGCAATCTCTGCCCCTTTGTCATACCCGATGTGAGTATTCAAGGCTGTTACTAGCATGAGGGATTGCTCCAATAATTCTGCCATTCGCCCTTCGTTGACCACCAAGCCCTTCAAGCAATGATCGCTGAAGGAATGCAGCGCGTCTGTTAACAGACGAACACTTTGTAATAGATCAAAAGCGATTAATGGTAAATAAACATTCAGTTCAAAATTCCCTTGCGACGCAGCAACACCGATCGCCGTATCATTTCCCATCACCTGCACAGCAACCATTGCCAAGGCTTCGCATTGGGTTGGATTGACTTTCCCCGGCATGATCGAACTGCCAGGCTCATTCGCCGGCAACGTGATTTCGCCTAATCCGCTACGAGGACCGCTTGCTAACCAGCGAATATCGTTCGCCATTTTCATACTATTCGCTGCCAAAGCTTTTAGTGCTCCGCTGACATAAACGACCGCATCACGATTAGCTAAAGCATGAAATTTATTTGTTTCTCCAATAAAATGAATCCCAGTTTCTTCATTTAATGCTTCAATAAAAGCTCTTTCATAGGCTTTTGAAGCATTCAGACCTGTTCCTACAGCCGTCCCGCCGATAGCCAATTGACGCAACTCAGCTAAACTATTGATCAGCATATTTTCATTATGCTCCAGCGCAGAACGCCACCCACTGATTTCCTGAGCAAAGGTTACCGGAGTCGCATCCTGCAAATGCGTCCGACCAATCTTGATTACGTGCTGATTCTTTTCTTCCAATTCTTCTAACACGCCAATCATCTCATGAATGGCTGGCAGTAAATTCTTCTCGATCACAAACGTTCCAGCAATGTGCAGCGCAGTCGGAAAGACATCATTGGAGCTTTGCGACATATTCACATCATCATTCGGATGGACTGCCAGATCCTTTTGGCTTGCTAAATGCGCGATCACTTCATTGGCGTTCATGTTGCTTTGCGTCCCACTGCCAGTCTGCCAAACAACTAATGGAAACTCGTCCCAATTTTCGCCCTTTAATAATAAATCAGCAGCCTTTTGAATCGCCAAAGACTTTTCCGCAGCTAATTTGCCGGTTCTTTGATTGGCAACTGCCGCCATCTTCTTCACTAATACAAGAGCGCGTAATAGTTCTGGCGGCATTTTTTCCCCGCCAATTTTAAAGTTTTGCCGACTCCGTTCAGTTTGTGCTCCCCACCAGGCCTCTTTTGGCACCTCAATTGGGCCCATTGAATCATGTTCGATCCGCGTTTCCATACATTCGACTCCTTCTTCATATTAATGTATTAATTTTTCTTCCAGAAAAAATCGTTCGATTTTCATCCGTATATCATTCCTCTATACTTCAGTGGATTTAACTTATTTCATTTTTGATACTTACTGATCTAGCCACGATCCTGCGAAAAGAGGAACTGAGATCCTTATTCTCTCATTTTGTTCAATTATCCCTTATTTTTCATCTAAAAGGTAGAAAAAAAAGACAAAAACCCGTAGATTTTTGTCTTTCGTTCGTTATTTATCTCTTGTATCGAAAAGGATCGTAACTGGGCCATCATTGACCAGCGCCACGTCCATATCGCCGCCGAATTCTCCGGTCTCGACCGTCAAACCTGTTTGTCGTAACCCCTCATTGAAATATTCATATAAGGGAATTGCTGTTTCTGGTCGAGCGGCTTTAATGAAACTTGGTCTGTTGCCTTTTTTCGTATCCGCGTACAATGTAAATTGCGAAACGCTCAATACGCTTCCGCCGATACTTTGCAGCGACTGATTCATTTTTCCTTCGTCATCTTCAAAGACCCGTAGCAAAGGGATTTTTCGAATCAGATAATCCGCATCTTCCTGTGTATCTTCTTCGTGAATCCCCAAAAGGATCATAAATCCCCGATTGATCTTGCCAATGACCTGCTCATTAATCGTTACACTGGCTTGACTCACTCGTTGAATAACTGCTCGCATAAAAACCTCCTAGCCTTTCATCCGTTTCACACTGTAGACATCAGGAACGGTTTTGACCTTATCCACGATGGAATACAGGTGATTCAGGTTTTGAATCTTAAACGTCAAATTGATGACTGCCAAACGATCCTTCGTTGGTTTGGCCTCAACACTAACTAGCTTCTTGGTCATACCGCTCACGATATTCAAGACATCGTTCAATAGACCATCACGATTGAAGCCATAGATTTCCAGACTCGCATTGTACTCTTGAACGGAATTGGAGGTATCTTCCCATTCCACCTCAATTAAGCGTTGCTGGATATCCTTTTGCTTCGTGATATTTGGACAATCGGCACGATGAATCGAGATTCCACGACCTTTAGTGATATAGCCGACAATATTGTCGCCGGGGACCGGATTACAGCAATGACTGATCCGAATCAACAGATTGTCGATTCCTTGAATGACGATGCCACCTTCATGACGAACCTTGATTTTTTCTGGTTCTTTCGGATTGTTGACCATTTCATCCACAGCATCTTGCTGCTTCTTCTTCATCTGCTCACGGCGTTCTTTTTCCGTTAAACGATTGGCAAAAGTCAGCGCGCTCATTTCACCAAAACCGATCGCTGCATACAGATCATCTTCGCTATGAAAATTGAACTTGTCCAACACTTCAGAAAGCTTGTCCTTTGTCAGCATTTCCTTCGGCACAAAGCCTAAATCGTTGATACATTTAACGACCGCGTCATGACCCTTCGTGACATTTTCTTCTCGATCTTGAGTCTTAAAGAAGCGTTTGATCTTATTTTTAGCTTTGCTGGTCTTGACTAAATTCAGCCAGTCACGACTTGGTCCAAAGGAATTGGCTGAGGTCATGATCTCGATGATATCACCATTTTTCAGCTTATAATCCAACTGCACCATCTTGCCGTTAACTTTGGCACCCGTGGTTTTATTACCGACATCAGTATGAATACTGTAGGCAAAATCTAATGGACCAGAACCTTTTGGCAGCTCAGTCACATCGCCTTTTGGTGTGAATACGTAAACCTTATCGCTGAAAATATCGCCTTTAACACTTTCCATAAACTCAGAAGCATCATAGCTTTCGTCTTGCAGCTCAATAATTTCACGGAACCAGTCCAATTGTTTATTGTCTTGTGTTGCTTCCGTTTTTTCTGTTTTACCTTCTTTATAAGCCCAGTGAGCCGCAACCCCGAACTCAGCGATTTGATGCATCTCATGGGTACGGATCTGAACTTCAACAGGATTGCCGCTTGGTCCGATGATCGTCGTATGCAGTGACTGATACATGTTCGCCTTTGGCATCGCAATATAGTCTTTGAAGCGGCCTGGCATCGGTTTCCATTTAGTATGAATTGCCCCTAAGACGGCATAACAATCCTTGATGGAATCCACGATCACACGAATTGCTAGCAAATCATAAATTTCATCAAATTGCTTTTTTTGATCCCGCATTTTGCGATAAATTGAATAGATATGCTTGGGACGTCCGTAAATATCCCCTTCAATTCCCAGTTCTTTCGTGGCTTCTTTAATTTCATCCACAGCTTCTGCGACAAAGCCTTCACGCTCGTCACGTTTGCTGCGCATCAAGTGAACGATCCGATAATATTGCTTTGGATTCAAATAACGCAAAGCGGTATCTTCTAGTTCCCACTTGATCCGGCTCATCCCTAGTCGATCCGCTAATGGCGCATAGATTTCCAGTGTTTCACGAGCGATTCGGCGTTGCTTGTCATCCCGCAAATATTTCAACGTCCGCATATTGTGCAAGCGGTCGGCTAATTTAACCATGATAACCCGTAAATCTTGGGCCATCGCTAATAGCATTTTTCGGTGGTTTTCCGCTAATTGTTCTTCGTGAGACTTGTATTTGATCTTCCCTAATTTGGTTACACCGTCGACTAATGAGGCCACGTCTTCCCCGAATTCGACTTTTAGATCATCTAAGGTGACAGGTGTATCCTCTACAACATCATGTAAAAAACCTGTCGCAACGGTGTGAGGGTCCATATGTAAATCTGCTAAAATCCCTGCTACTTGAATTGGATGAATAATGTAAGGCTCCCCTGATTTACGAATCTGAGGCTTATGGGCTTCATAAGCAAAATCGTAAGCCTTTTGTACAAACGCCACGTGCTCTTTTCCCATGTAGGTACTAACCATCCTAATGACGTCAGGACCGGTCAATTCAACTTCTTTTGCCATGTGACGTTCCCCCCTGTTTTCTGAAAATGATTGCTCTCATTATACAAACTCTAGTAGGCTTTTTCAATCAAATCAGTGTTCTAATTCATAATAAAAACTCGCCGCACTCAAAAGATAGAATGGAGCTGTTTCTGTCCGTAAAATTCGTGGTCCTAAACCGCAAAGCAGCGCGCCAGCAGCTTGGAATTTTTCGATCTCATTTGGTGTTAAACCGCCTTCTGGACCGAAAACGACCAATAGCTTCTGACCAGCCTCAAGCGCCTGCAAGGTTTGGACTAACTGTGCTTGCTCTCCTTGTTTCGCAGATTCTTCATAAGCGATCAAAACCGCATCGTAGTCAGCAAAGCTTGCGGTCAATTCTTTTTCTGAAGTGAAGTTGACTGTAGGCAGTGCTTGACGATGGGATTGTTCCGCTGCTTCTTGGGCAATTTTATTCAATCGTTGTTGTTTCTTTTGCTGCTTCTTCGTATCCCATTTTGCTACTGAGCTTTCTCCAGGAAAGGCAATAAACTCATGTGCCCCAAGCTCCGTTCCCTTTTGCACGATCAGTTCCAGTTTTTCACCTTTAGGAAAACCGCTGGCAATCGTAATCTGTATCGGCAACTCTCGCAGCAAGCTCTCTTTTTCAACTTCGGCTAACGTTACCTTGTCACTATCGATTGCAGTGATCTTGGCTTTGATGGCCGTTTGATCATTAAAAACGAGAAAAACTTGATCGTCCACGGACATGCGCATTACTCGCGACATGTGATGATGCGCTTCACCGCTAACTTCGATGGTTGATTGATAGGCTTGATCAATAAAATAGCGCTGCATCTTAATCTTCCTCTGGTTTCTTCAGGATGATCGCGAACCAATCCTTTTGTTGGAAGATCCGATCGACTTCGAAGCCTTGCGTGTACATTTCTTCCAGCACCATATCTTTTTTATCTTCGATGATCCCTGAAACAATCAATGTGCCATCTGATTTCAATAAACGCCACGCATCCTCGATCATTAAAACGATGATGTCCGCTAAGATATTCGCCACGATCACATCGGCTTCTTGCTCTACGCCAACTAGCAAGTCATTTGCCGATACATGGATATTTTCAGTATTCGCATTTAGATCGACATTTTCTTGGGCTGAACGAACGGCTACTTCATCTAAGTCATAAGCATAAATATCTTTCGCGCCGTAAATAGAGCTGGCGATACTCAATACGCCAGAGCCGGTTCCCACATCTAAGACCGTTTCACCGCCGCGCAAAACTGTTTCCAGCGCCTGCAAGGTCAGATTCGTTGTCGGATGGGTGCCTGTTCCGAAAGCCATCCCTGGATCTAAGGTAATGATCTTTTCATCCTCATGCTGTGCTTCGTATTTCTCCCAGCTTGGTACGATCGTTAAATAGCGGGTCACGCGAACCGGATGATAATATTTTTTCCAAGCAGTTGCCCAATCGCTTTCTTCCACTTCACTAACTTCAACGATATTTTTGCCGATATTCAAGCCAAACTCCGGCAGCTCTGCGATACGATCTTTAATGAATGGTAGGATTTCCGGCAAGAAGATCGTTTCTGGAAAATAAGCCATTACGACCGCCCCTTCTTCCAGACTAGAAAAAGTTTCCTTATCTAATAATTCGCCGTATTGATCCTCTTGATAGTTTTCAAAATCCAAAGCATCCTCGATTGCAACACCTGATGCGCCTGCTTCCATTAAAATATTCGAAACAGCTTCGACTGCTTCACTTTCTGTTGTTACTTTGACTTCATTCCATTTCATCTTTTTCGCCCCTTTAATAGCTTGGATAAGGTAAATAGCTGCTGTCAGTTGGTTTAATCGTCGCTTTGAATACTGCATCGTCCCAATTCATTTCAAAAATCGCATCGTCGCTGTCATCTGCCAAAAAGTCCAGCAGATCACTCTGTCCTTCTTCGATCACATCTTTCAAATAATCGACAACCGCTGTCAGTTCGTTTTTCTTCATGCCTTTTTTGCCCTCATAAGGGATCACCGCTAAAAAGTCATCTGGATCGTAGCTCGATTTGTCAGGATCAACTAGTAAAATCGCGTCTTCAAATTCAATGATCTCTTCTTCGGAAGCCACGCCATCCACATCATCGATTTCGACTTGTCCCTTATTTTCGCCGTAAATTCGAAAAGCAATCTCAAAGCTGCGATTCCGTATGTCCCAGTCTAACGCTAATTCGTAGTCAGGAATCTTTTTGTTCAAGTAATTATCTAAGTAAGTAATCATGGTCTCTTTTGCCATATTTAGTTCCTCCAGCCATTGTTTTCTTCTATTAAACTCTTTCGTTGATTGGTTATGTAAGGATTTCCGCGAACGACAAAGCGCAGCGGCTTTTCCGTCCAGATTCCTTTATTGGGAATACCGATGCGGGGAAGTGCCAAAATTTCCTTAGGCAGCCGTCTCTTTTCTGGAACAAGATGCAGCGAACTAGAAAAAATCGATTCGCCATATAAGTCACGAGTGATTCCCAGCGCTTCAACCAATTTGCCTGGGCCATCCGAAACGGCAGCACCCATTCTACCATGACGATTCAGAACCATCTGTTCAATGCCTTCCACTGGTTCGAATCCGCGAATCATCACTCCCTGCGGCATCCCAACAGGCTGTGTGATCATATTCAAGATCAAATGTGTATGCATCGTATATAAATAGATCGTTCCCGGTTTTTCGTACATCGCTCGAACCCGAGGCGTATCACGCATGCCATAACTGTGAGCCGCTTCATCATCAGGACCTAGATACGCTTCGCAATCAACGATATAGCCGCCTAGTTTTCCTTCTGGTGTCTCGTGTTCCAGATACATTCCCAGTAAATATTGGGCGATATTTTCAGTTGTTTCGGTTTTAAAATAATTGATTACCTGCTCCATTTTTCTCACCTTCTCCATGATACACAATAATTCTGCCACACGCTACGCCCAGCAATCAAAACTCAGCAAACACAAAGGAAGAATGCTATAATGAGAACATACATTTGCTAATTGCGAGTTCCACTTCGTACTTCTAGTACGATTAGTGGAATCGTATGCCAACGACAATCAGAAAATTTGCTTCAAATTTTCTGATTGTCGTTGGCTCTGCTTTTCGCAGTTTTCTTGATCAGTATCTCTTAGTTTTAAACTTTGAAAGTATTAAGCTTGCGTTGTTTAGCAGAATGGTATGCGTACGAAGATTAGGATATTTTTCGAGTTCTTCCGAAAAATATCTTCTTTAGTTTTGAGCTAGCCGCCAATTAATAGGACGTATATATATAAAAACTATATCGAATACATTAAATACATAGGAGGTTCCTCATGCAACAGCCTTTAGCCTATCGCATGCGTCCTCGCAACTTAGATGAAGTTGTCGGACAACAGCAATTAGTTGGATCAGGGAAAATCATTCGCCGGATGGTCGATGCGCGGATGCTTTCTTCCATGATCTTATATGGACCCCCAGGCACAGGAAAAACTAGTATCGCTAGTGCCATTGCAGGTTCAACCAATTACGCTTTTCGGATGCTGAATGCGGCAACCGATACCAAAAAAGATTTGCAGATTGTCGCCGAAGAAGCCAAAATGAGCGGCACAGTCATTTTATTACTAGATGAAGTCCATCGTTTAGACAAGACTAAACAAGATTTTCTGCTGCCTCATTTAGAAAGTGGTCGGATCATCATGATCGGTGCCACTACAGAAAATCCCTATATCACGATCAATCCCGCGATTCGCAGCCGGACACAAATTTTTGAAGTAAAACCCTTAGATGAGGATGATATTATCACAGCCGTCAAGTCGGCATTGGAAGATAAGGAACGCGGACTCGGAGAATATCCAGTTGAACTGGATGCAGAGGCATTGAAGCATTTAGCTCGGGCAACAAACGGTGACTTGCGAAGTGCCTTGAACGGTTTAGAATTAGCAACAAAATCCACGCCAAAAAATGATGAAGGTAAGATCCATTTGACACTCTCTATCATTGAAGAGTGTGTCCAACGAAAAGCCTTGACCCATGACAAAGATGGCGATGCCCATTATGATGTGATCTCAGCCTTTCAAAAGTCGATTCGCGGCAGTGATGTTAACGCGGCGTTGCATTATCTGGGACGATTGGTCGAAGCGGGCGACCTCCCAATTATCTGTCGCCGTTTAATGGTGATCGGCTATGAAGATATCGGCTTAGGAAATCCAGCCGCTGCTGCTCGAACGGTGCAAGCAGTCCAAGCCGCCGAAAAATTAGGCTTTCCTGAAGCACGGATTCCTCTGGCAAACGCTGTCGTTGATCTCTGCCTCTCGCCCAAGTCCAATTCAGCTTACTCAGCATTGGACGCGGCGATCACAGATATTCGCATGGGCAATGCTGGCGAGGTGCCGGATCATTTGCGCGACAGTCATTACAAAGGAGCCCAAGCCTTGAATCGCGGTGTTGGGTATCAATATCCCCATAGCTTTGAAAATGCTTGGGTCGATCAGCAATATCTACCTGACAAGATCAAAGACGCGCATTATTACGAACCAAAATCCACTGGTAAATATGAACAAGCACTTGGTCAGCAATATCAGCGGATTGAAGAGTGGAAGAAGAAGAAAAAGTAATTGTTCGGTCAGTTAGATTTCCTTCTCAAAATATGAATACATTACAAAAAGCGGGTATCAGAATACTCGCTTTTTCACATTATTCAAATCATGTCTGCTTTTGATCAGCACAAATAAACCTAGCGCATTCGAACTTTACCCATACTAAATAAGCGTGATCATCCTGCGATTTTTTCACTGAACACTCTGAATATTCACTTATAGAAGCACTAACACCTAGGTATCACTTCCATTTCTTGCCTTTCTTATTCTTTTTGTTTTTCTTTTTCCTCTTTTTCTTCTTAGGATCTAGCTGGGGCTGCCCTTTACTTTTCCCCTTACTCTGAGAAGTGGAGGCTTTATTCTGCGGCTTGTCGGCGACTTTTGAGGTAGGCGGCTGCTCTGTTGCAGCTGGATTAGGTGCGGCGGAACATCCTTTTGGCTCCGTGTGCGGCGCTGCTTGCGCTAGCTGGTACATCGCCTCTGCTTTATTCATGTACTTCTCATAGGATAATGTGCTTTTTCCTGTGCCATTTGCTATGGTAGTAGTTTCTTTTGGAAGCATATTGCCAGTATTAATAGTAGAATCTGGCGTTGCATGTGTTTCTTCTGACGTGCTTGCAATTTGCGGATCTTGGGCAGATTCCTCCGATTCTGATTGCGCCTTTTTCGCTTTGCGCTTCACGCCGCTGCGTCTTAGAGGACATTCATATTCAAAAAAATTCGTAAAGCGACGAATTCCTTTAGCATTCTGAAAGATCGTTAAAGTTGTCATAATAGGCAATAATTCAGCAACCTCATCAGCTTTATTAGGTGAATCTTCGGAAATTTCCTTCGTATCTCGCAAGATCCATTTATATTTTTTCCCACTCGCGTCTGTAAAAGTCGATACGATATCGAATGTAAATTCAGATGATCCAGGTTCCTCACTGGTTATTTTCTCTAAAAGCTCTTTATATCTACGCGATTCCTTGGTAAATTCGCGATATTCTGCTTCATTAGCGAAAAGTCGGTCGATAACAGTTGTCCATTCTCCCTTACCATCCGCCGCTTTGCCCGTAAAGAATTTTTCAAAATATACACAATGCTTCCGCAAAGTATTATTGGGTTCGGCCGTAAGGAAAATTTGGTGGATGAGGTCTGTCAGCAGGTCAATAGAGTAATCTTTACGACACACAGCTTCTCTCAGTAGGATAGCAACAAGAACTTCCACAACTTTTGAGGCATTTTGAGTTTGCTCGAAATACTGGCGAACTCTCTTCATAAGATTCTCTTTGGTCATTCTTCCAAAAATCTGAATAAAATCCAATTTGACTATTTCCATGCTGAACATCCTTTCATCTTTCACTCTATAAGAAAACGATTACATTTTTATATAAATAGAATAACGCCAAATAACTAATGTGTAAATAGCCTGAGTTTGCAAACATTTTTAGAAAAATTAAATGCTTTGGGTAATACGCCCTATCTCTGACTACTGTTATCATTTTTGTGCAGATAAATAAAAGTTAAAATAACTAACAATAACATTTCTATTTTTAACAGTTGGTAATCGTGGCTTTTTAACTATATTTTTTTACATCTGTACTGATGACTATGTATCCATGATTATTATAATTTTTTTGATAAAAAAGTGATCATCCGCAAGAGAGATGATCACTCAAGAAGTGTCGACTTCTACTGGCTCTTCAAACATTAAAAAAATTGACATCATTCACAAATGCTTTTTACCTTATTCGTCAGAAAAATACTAGGAATAAAAATCAACGCCAGAACAACGACTGAAACGAAAAAGCCGGCATGATAAGCAGATAGTTCGTGGGCAATGGTCGGTTGTGTACCCTGTAATGCGGTCGCCACGACTGTTGCAATCATCGCTGAACCGAAGCTTGAACCTAGATTTTCGATAATATTGATGCCGACGCCAGCATCCGGCAGCTCTTCATCAGTCAATGGCAGATTGATTCCCCCATCTTCGTGACATTCGGATCTTTATGCTTCCCAATAAACTCAATGCAATGAACCTCGGAGGCTGCATATCCGGCTAACTCCTTCTCCATCTTGACCTTATCCAGCCATGCTCGCTTATTGAACACCTCAGCAAAACCGTCTAGGACTTCCTTTTTTTTATTCATAATTTTTCTCCTAGTATATAATAATGAATTTATTTCTCTAAAAAGAACAAACGAACTTTTATCCGCTTTGTTTCTCGATTAAGCGCAAGACCATTCTAGATTGTTTTTGTTTCTTTTTCAACAAAATTATTCAATATTCTCCAGCATCGCTCTCTATAATAGCCCGTAGGAGTGACGCAAGTAGGTAACATTTTTTCTTTCTATTTCGCCTCAAAAAAAAACGAACAAAAAGATTTTTATCCAAAGCGAAAAATAAGTAATTTGTTTTGACAGACTTGCCTCTTTTTTTATACAATGTACCTATAGAAGACGGAAGTAGTTTGAGTTGATTCGATTTTATCGATGGAGGCCACTTCGTTGCGTCTCAATAATGACTGTGCTATGATTGAGATGGAAATTCTGTGATGTGCGCGTTGCCTATTTCAGTGTTGACCGAACATTTTTATTGATATCTTGGGATCTGTCTTGTGTCAAAGTTGGTAACATGCCTTTACATTTGGTAGTTCAATGCTTAGACCATGGAACCCACCTGCTAGATTTTGCGGGATCAATACTATCGGGTGAATAACGGCATCGACGGAATTTTCCATTTTTATGGAATGAAAGCAATTTGCGTACTGCAAATTGCTTTTTATTGTATAGGAGGAAAAAAATGGTCCGCATTTTATTATTTTTACTAGCACTTATTTTATTATTCTGCAGCTATTATTTGATTAAAAAGCCACAGGGATTGCTCGTTCTCTTCAGTAAAGAGACACAAACTGAGTCCCGCAGCTTTTTGCGCCAATTCGGAATGATTTATGCCGTATTAGGAATTATGGCAATTTTGGTCGGCGTAATAAATAACCGCTCCTATTCAATGATGTATTTAATCCTGCTCTTGGTGGTCGCAGCTGTCTTTGCCTTGTTGATGGGTTCAAAAACAAAAAAAGGTTAACAGTACCATTTTCAAGAAATTTGATTTAAAATAAAGATATGAAAAGAATATCAGACTAACTGTTTACATTTTCATATGTACTTGTAAAAAAGTTGAATGATATGCATCTTGAATTTGAGATTTATTTTTCTAAACGGAAAAACAAATACTCTGAAAAGAAAAAGGAGTTGGAAACGATGGATCAAGAATACAGTAAAATCATGGTAGCAGTCGACGGTTCTAATGAAGCAGAATTAGCATTTAGAAAAGCAGTGAATGTCGCTAAGCGAAACCAAGCGGAATTATTACTTGCTCATGTCATTGATACACGCGCGTTTCAAACAGTTTCTTCTTTTGATAATGTACTTGCTGAACAAGCCACAGATATGGCGAAACAAACCTTAGATGATTATGAAGCTGAGGCTCAAAAAGCTGGTGTGAAAAATATCAGTAAAGTCATTGAATATGGCGCGCCAAAAGTGATGATCGCCAATCAAATCCCTGAAAACAATCAAATTGATCTGATCATGCTGGGAGCAACTGGTTTAAATGCTGTTGAACGCTTATTTATCGGTTCAGTTTCTGAATATGTCATTCGCAACGCTGACTGTGATGTATTGATTGTCCGGACAGACTTAGACAACAAGGTTCCTGAAAAGGAAGATTAGTTTTAAAACGATCAAAGAGGGTGTGCCACTTGGCACACCCTCTTTTTCTTGAATATAAGTTTAATCCAGCATTGATTTGTAAAGTCCAACGATCTCTTCCACTGTCGCATCCCGCGGATTCCCTGGTGAGCAGACATCGCGGAAAGCATCATCTGCGATTTTTTGGACATCGGCTTCTTTCATACCGATCTCAGTCAGGCTTTGCGGAATACCAACATCGATCCCTAATTGCTTCACTGCTTGAACGGCCGCATCGCGAACTTCTGCCAACGGCATATCCGCTGCGCCCTCTACGCCCATGGCAACGGCGATCTCACGGTATTTTTCACCAGTATAATCTTTATTAAAGTCCATGATCAATGGTAGCAAGGTCGCACACGCCACCCCGTGAGGTGTATCATACCAAGCAGATAATGGATGCGCCATTCCGTGAACCAAACCTAATCCAACGTTAGAAAAGCCCATGCCGGCGATATATTGCCCCAACGCCATTTTTTCTCTCGCCTCTTGATTTCCAGCAACAGAATCGCGTAAGGCATGGCTGATGATTTCGATTGCTTTGATGTGGAGCATGTCGCTCATTTCCCAAGCCCCTTTGGTAATGAAGCCTTCGATCGCATGCGTCAAAGCATCCATACCGGTTGCGGCACATAATGCAGTTGGCATTCCCATCATCATATCGCTATCAACGAAGGCTACGACTGGAATATCATGGGGATCGACACAAACAAATTTACGTGAATTGGCTTTGTCAGTGATCACATAATTGATTGTTACCTCGGCAGCTGTCCCAGAAGTGGTCGGTACTGCTAAAATCGGTAGAGATGGTTTTTTCGTCTCAGCTACTCCTTCAAGACTGATGACATCCGAGAACTCAGGATTGGTCGTAATAATTCCGATTGCTTTTGCTGTATCGATTGGTGAACCGCCGCCAATGGCTACAATATAATCTGCTCCGGCTGCTTGACAAGCCTTGACCCCGGCTTGAACGTCTTCAATAGAAGGATTCGGTACAATTCCGTCAAAAATCTCGTAACTTAACCCCGCCTTGTCTAAAATCGCTGTGACTCTCGTTGCTACTTCAAATTTCAATAAATCCTTATCTGTCACAACTAATGCTTTTTTGAACCCACGTTTTTTGGCTTCGTTGGCCACCTCTTGAATCGCGCCTTTTCCAAAATAAGACGTTTCATTCAAAATCATTCGATTGACTACCATAGTATCTCTCCTTTTGTTGTGTTTTGTTTCACAATTGATTATCGCACGAAAAGAAATTGCTTTCCATGACTTCTAATTGTAAATTCTTGCTAAGAAATAATACTCATTTAGCAGAAAAGTTTCCCATAATAAAAGTTAAATCTTCAATTCGTAAATAACTCCGCCCGGCCGGATTCCTTTGCTGAATTTGAGGCGAGCATACAACTTCGCGGTAATTTTAAAAATCTTTCTCCTGTTTCTTTTCAGTCAGCCTCATAACTTGTACAAGATATTCCATAGATCGCTTCTTATTATCCTATGTGCCGTTTTTCACATATTTTTAGAAATTGAAGTCTTGCCTACCCCTTTGGAACATTACCATTCCATCATTTGAAAGAATGGCAATGTCATCTGCTGTTTGTGCCCATTTTTCTTCATCCTCGATTTCAAGATACCCAAAAAGGTAATCTGTTTCTGGATCATAGAAAATAGAATAGCTTTGAGCTCCGTGTTCTTTTAACATCGCGCGCATCTCAGGCCATAATTCGTTATGACGCTTCGCATATTCCTCTTTTAATCCTGGATATAGTTTCATTCGTACAGCCTTTTTTATCATACAGTCGAAACCTGCGCTTCAAAGAATTCAGGATTTGGCGTGATACCGAATTGTTTTGCTAACGCGATAAAGTTTTCATCAGTGATCGATTGCTTCACACCACCTTGTGCTTGTACGTAAGTATAGACCTCAGCAGCTTTTTCCGCCGTTTCGATCAAGCCGAATGTTTCATCCATCGTACGTCCCGCGCCATATACACCGTGGAACGACCACAAGACCAAACGAGCCTGTTTCATTTTTTCGGCAGTTGCTTTTCCGATTTCATTAGAGCCTGGAATGAGCCAAGGCAAAACTTGTACTCCTTCAGGAAAGACGACTAGACATTCCGTACACATCTCCCAAAGTGTACGGGTGATTGCCTTAGATGTTAATTCATGGGTAAAAGTCATCGCTAATAAATGCGTTGCGTGGCAATGCATCACGATTCTATTTTCAGGATCAACCTCTAAACGCGCACTATGACTCATCAGATGTGCGGGTAATTCGCTCGTTGGTACTCCCCCATCTGTGTAGCCCCAGAGCAGGTCAACACTTTGTCCGTCTTCTGACACACGCAGCACCCCTAGATTATTTGCTGGATCTACAGCTATATTTTTGAAATATTTGCCTGATCCTGTAACGATAAAGTATCTCCCTTTAAGCGCCGAACCGTCAAAAGCCATTGGAATATTGCGTAGAATATTCGTTGTATCTAAATAAGCGCTGACAGCTTCTTCATCTAGCAAATACGAGATATTCCCGCCATTTCTCTCATCCCAGCCTAAGCGATATAGATTGCTGGTTACTTCCACCATTTCTTGTACAAAAGGTGCTTCTAAAATATTTTTCACGATTAATTCCTCCAAGATTTTATCTACAACTACTGACCCGCCAATGAATTAGCCGATTGATGTGACCAATTCTTTTTCGCGAGCAGATAATACATCACGCTCATAGTTCATCACTTCGTCATACCAGTTCATACCAACAGGTGCATTGTTTATTTCACAGAAGTAGTTCCATACATCCGCATAAGGAAAGTCCTTCAATTCTTCTGTCAATGCTAGGCGTTTCGTATAATCACCATCCAATTCCATTTCTTTTAGATCAGTGATTGGTTCAAGCATCGCTTTTAGTAAAGCTTTTTGCGTATTGCGTGTACCAACGACCCAAGCCGCGATTCGGTTAATGGTTGCATCAAAGAAGTCTAACCCAATATTGGTTTTATCTAATAGATCATTCCTAACGATTTCGTTACCGATTTCTTGCAATTCATCGTCCATAATCACTACATGATCAGAATCCCAACGAACTGGACGAGAAACGTGAAGCATGATACCTTTAGAGAACAGTGCTAGGGAAGATAATTTGTTTGAGATCACTTCTGTTGGATGGAAATGACCAGCATCTAAACAGATCAATTTGTCGCGAGTCAAGCCATAGCCCATATAAAACTCATGAGAGCCAACTGTGTAAGCTTCTGCACCCAGACCGAATAATTTACTTTCAACGGCTTCTTGGGTATATTCTTCGTTTAAATCCTCTGCAAAAATCGCATCTAATGACTCCATCATACGTTTCCGCGGACTGTAACGATCGATTGGATTGTCCTTCATGCCATCTGGCATCCAGAAGTTGTTGATACATGTTTGACCCGTTTCTTTCCCAAGGTATTCAGCGATCTTGCGGCTGCGTTTGCCATGCTCAATCCAGAAGTCGCGTACAGCTTGATCGGGGTGAGCCAAAGTCATACCGTCTTTCATCATTGGATGAGAGAAGAAGGTTGGATTGAAGTCCAAACCAACGCCTTGCTCTTTGGCCCATTTAGCCCAGTTTTCAAAATGTTTTGGTTCAATTTCATTCAAGTCAACTGGTTCATCTGTATCTAGATAAATCGCATGCAAATTCAATTTGTGGCTGCCAGGAATCAATGACAAGGCTTTTTCGATGTCTTGGCGTAATTGATCCGGGGTATGAGCCGCTCCAGGATAATCTCCTGTAGCCATGATCCCGCCGGTCAATTCTCCATCTGGATTCAAGAAGCCTTTTACATCATCACCTTGCCAGCAATGCATTGAGATTTTTACGTCTTGTAATTTCTTCAAAGCCGCATCGGTATCGACACCAATCTCTGCGTAGCGTGCTTTTGCTTCTTCGTAGCGTTCTTCAACTGTTTTTGTCATTTTTTGTTTTTCTCCTTTTCATTTCAATGTATTGGTTTTCCATATAGAAAAACTATTTTGATTTTTCAAAACATCTCGCCGTTCGCTAATTCGTTTGTGGCTTGTTCAAAACCGAACGGTTATCCTTTTCATAGTTCTTAGTTTCCTTTAAGCATGTAGATTCATTATTTTTTATACCTGTACGCAAAGCAGTTCTTGCAACTAATGTCCTTGCAAAAAGATTCTTACGCGAATACCTTTGCTAGTTGTTGAAATTTTGTCACAGCTTCTAAATAATTTTTGTTTGGTTGAAATTCTTTTATTAAGAATGAACGTTTGATTCCCTCGCGGCCTTCCGCCAGTGTACCAAAGCCCTTGGTCGCTACCATCTGAACGATAATATTCCCGATCGCTGTTGCTTCGCTCGGTCCTGCTAGAACATTGACACCACAAATATCCGCCGTTAATTGATTTAGAAAGTCATTATTCGAACCGCCTCCGACAATATGTAATTGCGTGATTATTCGTCCAGTGATTTTTTCTAACTTGTCCAGTTCATTCGCATAACAAAGTGCTAAGCTGTCGTAGATACAGCGAGCGAGTTCACCGGGAGTTTTCGGAATTTTTTGATTGGATTCGTGACAATACTCTTGAATCGCTGTGATCATATTCTGTGGATTTAAGAATCGTTGATCATTTACGTCAATCACACTTACAAAGGCCTCTTCTTGACTTGCCAGCTTCGCCAGTTCCGGATACGAATATTGATACTCTTGCATCCGCGCCACTTCTTGGATCAACCACATCCCCATAATATTTTTTAAAAAGCGAATCGTTCCTTGTACGCCCCACTCATTAGTAAAGTTTGCGTCAAATGCTTCTGGAGTCGAGATTCCCTCATCAATCTCAACCCCCATCAAGGACCATGTACCTGAGCTTATATACGCCCAATTTTCACCTTTTCCTGGCGTCCCTACGACTGCCGAAGCCGTATCATGCGAAGCAATCGTGATGAACGTTGCATCTGGTAAATCATATGTTGGGAATTTTTCTTTTATGATCGTACCTAGGATAGAACCCGGCTCAACTGTATTAGGAAATAGCGTCTTATCAAGGTTGATCGCTGTCAACACATCTTCGTCAAGTTTGCGCGTTTTCAAATTCATTAGCTGCATGGTTGATGCATTGGTTTTTTCTAATACCGCATTCCCAGTCAAAACATAACCAAGATAATCTGGCATCAGCAATAATTGTTTTGCTTGCGCCAACTTTTTTTGGTCTTCTTTCAATAATTGGAAGACAGTGTTGAATGGCTGCAGTTGGATTCCTGTTTTTTCGTACAACTGCTTCAATGAAAACTCACGAGAAAATTCTTCTAGTACATTTTCTGTACGGCTATCACGATAACTGATCGGTTGACTCAATGCTTGCCCTTTTTCGTCTAATAAGCAATAATCAACTCCCCATGTGTCAATGCCTACATAACACTTGTCTATCCCACTCTGCTTGGCCTTTTCCAAACCAAGCAAAATTTCTTTCACTAAATGATCGGCATTCCAATGATCCGTTCCATCGATTGAGGAAAAACCATTTTTAAATCGATGAAGCTCTTTCAATGATATTTTTCCGTCGATCGCCTGTGAATGCATTAACCGACCGCTGGATGCGCCAATATCAATGGCGATATAGTTTTCAGTCATTTGTCTTCTCCTTATGATGCTTCTTTCACCTGTGCTGCGTTTACTTTTTCAAATGCCTTTTCTCTCACGTACATGCCGCTTGCGCCAAAAACAAAGTATAATAAAGTCAATAGTAAAGAGACCGTTCTAAAGGTTGGATCATCCATCGTTCCGCTTGAGCGCATAAACGTGATGATAAGGATCACACCTAAGAATACAAAGGACATTCCTTGCAGTGCCCGAGATAATTTAGGGACTTTCACCTGACGATTGTCCACGATATCCTTCTCATCTTCTTGGATCAATTGTTGTAGGGCTTGCTGAATTTTTTCTTCTTCTGCTGCCTCTACGGAGTAATCTTCCTTCGCGCCCATTGATAAAGCTAAAATTGCATAAGCACCCATTGCCAGCAAATAGGTCGGCAAGAACAAAAAGTACGAATGAATCACGTTAGTCACTGTCATGATGACTACAAAGGCCAGCGAAATCAGCCATGCAATCAGCGCTGCTTTATTCACTTGATCTTTACGGTACATGGACCAGTAACGCGTCGCACCTAATTTGGGTAAAATCCAATGCTCCGTTATCGCGATCGCCCCGATGGATGGAACAACTAAAACAATAATATTAACAATCGTCATTACGTTAGCCGTAATTGGCAGACAAGCCGCCAGTGTCATGACGATTCCTACGACATAAGTTAATTTTTTCAAATCTACATTGAAAATCGTTTGGAAGGCTAGTCCTGCCGATAAATACTTGGATTCGCTGTTGTCCACCCAGCAAAAATGACTGCTAATAAGCCCATACCGCCGACAACCGCGTTTGTTACCGCTCCTGAATCCAAGACCATCAAGGATTTTCCTAGCATAGATGCAGCAGCTGCACCCATGATGCCGGCGCATCCCCAAGCAAAGAAATGACCGATATACATGCCGACTGCTGATACATAACCATAAGTCGATTTCCGTGCAAAACGGAACAAGGACATATCGTTTAAACCGCCATGGTAAGCTAAGTTACACATCCAAGCAAAAGCAATCACATGGGGTAAGCCCAACTGTGGATTACCAGGCAGAGGATTGCCTGTCCAAACGGTTGCATTCATTAAGTTCATAAAGTCGCCAAAGGAATGTATTCCTTGTGTTCCTGCTGTCTCAAGTAATGTCGGCAGCGACAATAAAGCGCCTACAAAAAAGACTAAAATCATCCAAGGAGCACTGACTGAAGCAAATTTTGCTACCGCATCAAAACCGTTAGCTGCAACAACTGTCACGATCACACCTAAAACGATCACGATCAAAACAAAGGTAATACTCGTTGGATACCATTCTGTCTGCAGAGGTACGTTAAAAATCTCGCGCACCGCAGAAGCTGATACTGTTAACATTGAAGCCGCCATTGCAATCGAAGCAATTCCCCAAATGAAGTTATATATTTTTTGCATGTAGGGTCCTAATACTTTGTTCAAATAGGAATATAGAGTCAATCGTGTATCTACAGCTATCGGCGCACAAACAAGTGCATACGTGAGTGTCGCTAACAAGTTACCAATTAATAGTCCAATAAAAATATTCGTTGCACTGACTCCCCAAGTGACCAAGGTTGCGCCGATAACAAATTCGGTCGCTGCAATATGCTCCCCACCGTATAATCCAAAGAAATTTCCTAATCCAGACAATTTTTTGTTTGAAATCGGCCGATCCTCAATTGGAATCTGTTTAGCCATTTCTAGATACTGTTTTTCCATGACTCTCTCCTTTAATTGTTTTCTTGCGCTGCAACTTACAGGCTTAGAATACGATGATACCGTTTACGAAACAATGACAAAATGTTAGTATCTGAGTATCAAAAATACAGGTGATGAAAAAATGAAACAAATTGAAGACTACTTTTTACCTTTGGATGAGGCTGAAAAAGTACAAAAAAAAACAGGAAAATGGCTGGATGAATTTAACGAAGAAAAATCGAGCTATTTAAAAATCAAGAATGAACTTTTTTTCGAAAACAAAGTGATCTTAATTCGAAAACACAGGCGTTTCGCTCACTATCCTCTACATTCTCATCAATTTATGGAATTTAACTATATGCTTCAAGGGGAATCAAAGCAGATTGTTAATGGGGAAGAACTCTTATTACCAGAAAAACATTTACTACTTTTGGATCCAAATTCTCAGCATGAATTGATGCCACTGGGTGAACAAGATTTGCTGATCAATTTTTTATTCAAAACCTCCGACATCAATCTTTCAGCGTTCACTAGAATAGATGTCGAAAATACAGGTGTTACTTATGATTTTCTTATCAATAGTGTTTTTGATTCTGATCTTAGCGAAAATTATTTACTACTTGACTTAGTCAATAATAAAGAGATCCAAGCAACCTTTGAACAGATGATTCGTGAATTTTTCTTAGACACTCGTTTGAGCAATGAAATCATGAATGCTCACTCTCAGGTATTGTTTCTTCAGCTTTCCCGGGTGTATCATGCGCAATTATCAACGATTTATCAGAAGGATACAAGTACAGTCACTATGTTGAAAATACTTCAGCAAATCGAAGAAAACTCAAACAATCTTTCCTTACAGACACTTGCTGAAGAGCTCGGCTATAACCGTAACTACTTATCCAATCTAATAAAAAAAGAGACGGGGAAAAATTTTAAACAGCTAATCATCGAACAACGTCTTCACGAAGCCCATCGCTTACTATTGACTACCAAAGTTCCCATCGAAGCGATCAGCGAATACGTTGGCTTTTCAAACAAGACCCAGTTTTATCAGAAATTCAAAGACTATTTCCATCAAACGCCTCAAAAGGTTCGCCAAATGCGGTAATCACTATCCAACTTTTCTATATTATTGCAGAATAAAGAGTTCTTATGGACTTCTTTCAGTTCCAAAAAAAACAGAATGAAAGTAACTGTTTCGAATAGTAGAAAACAAAAAAAGAGTAGATTACTCTACTCAAAAAACTCTATGAACTTGTTCTCATCCGACTATTTCAAATTGCTGTTCCAATCACGATGCCGATAAAACTCAACAGCAAGCCTAATCCATAAGAACCAAAAAAATAACGATAAAACATGGAACGATCATTCTTCCATAAGACAAACAATTCAAAATTGTAGGTAGAAAAAGTGGTATAGCCACCCATGATTCCTGTGCCTAAAAATAAATAAACTGGATCAGATAAGTGCAGTCCAAAAAAGATTCCTAATAACAGGCTTCCCGTCAAATTAATAAAGAATGTTGACCGGGGCAAGCGTTTCGTCTGCGGTTCAAAGTAATTATTTAAGGTAAAACGCAGCATCGCACCGATCGCTGCACCGCTGCCGACTAACAGTGTTTCGATCATTGATCCGCCACCTTTCTGTGGTAGATTGCTTCACCTAGTACGGTCATGGCAAATCCACCGACAAACGATAGAACCAAATAAAGAAACGCCAATCCGATTTGTCCTGATTGGACTAGTTTCATCGTATCCAAGGCAAATGACGAAAATGTCGTCAAAGCACCACAAAAACCAACGCCGATTCCTAAAACTAAACGAGCCGAAACATCGATATCACTTAGGATATGTTTGACAATCCAGCTAAAAATGAAGCACCCTAATAAGTTCACCAGCAGCGTCCCTAATGGAAAACCGTTCACAGCAGGAATCCACACGCCTAACCAATAGCGTGCTGTACCGCCGATAAAAGCAAAGAGTGCAATGACTAAGTAGTCCAACATGCTTTTCATCTCCATCTTTTTATTCTTACCTACTATAAAACGATTGATTTGAAGTTGCAAACAAACCTATCTTTTTCATCTGTTTTTTGCAAAACATGCTAAACTAGGGTTATCTTTGGAAAAAAGTGAGGGGTATTTATGAAAGGCATTATTTTTGATTTTAACGGGACAATGTTTTTAGATTCCGATTTACATGAAGCAGCTTGGTTGAAATTGATCCAGAAATATGCGGATAAAGAAGTGACCAAAGAAGAAATCATGAAAAATTTCCATGGCAAGACCAACGATGTGATTTTGCGTAAGTTCGTCTCGTCAACGCTGACAAACGAAGAGGTTCAAAAATTATCGGACGAAAAAGAGAGCTATTATCGTGAAGCACTCATCGCCGCTCCTGATCGTAAACATTTTACGAAAGGGATTGAGGAAGTATTGGACTATTTGAAAGCAGAAAAAATCCCAACGACGATCGCGACAGCATCGCCAAAGGTCAATCTGGATTTCTATTATGACTATTTGGACTTAGGAAGATGGTTCGATTATGAAAAAATCGTTTACTTCAACGGTGAATTTCCGGGCAAACCCGCGCCGGATATGTTCTTGATCGCAGCAGAAAAGATCAAGATGAAGCCGGAAAATTGTCTCGTGATCGAAGATTCTTATTCAGGCTTGCAGGCGGCTCATAATGCCAAGATCGGCACGATCGTCGCAATTGATCCAGAAGGAAAAAACCGCGGAGTCTTTAAAGCAGAGGGCTTAGCACAGGATGGGATCATTGAGGATTTCACCACCTTTATAGCAGACTATTTAAAATAGAAAAAGGCCGTAAGAGTAAGATTACAAAATCTAACTCTTACGGCTTTTATTAAACGATTTTTGCGCCCAAGGTGTTTTTGAAATGACTCAGCGCCCACGTATGACCCGTTGCATCGAAGCTGGCAACTGCTTTTTCTGGGATCACTAACTGATACCCCAGATTATAAGCATCTACCGCGGTATGCAGCACACAAATATCCGTGCAGACTCCTGTCAGGCAAAGCTCAGTAATCCCCCGCTCACGCAACCGGATGTCCAGATCAGTCCCGCTAAAGGCTGAATAATGACGCTTGTCGATCCAATAAACGTTTTTCTCTGCGTTGTTTGCTTGATAAAAATCAGCTAGTGATCCATATAAATCGCGACCGGCCGTACCGATCACATTATGTGGGGGAAAAAGTTTATTCTCAGGATGGTACTGATCGCTTGGATCGTGACCATCAATCGCAAAAACGATGAAATCGCCTTGATCAAAATATTCCTTCGTCACAGCTACTAAATCTTGTTCAATCGCCTGACCCGCTTCACCTGTAGTCAGCTTCCCGTCAGTGGCAACAAAGTCATTCGTGTAATCAATTGAAAGTAATGCACGCATCATAAGCTCCTCCTTGATCTAAAACATTTCACTTATCCTTAAACTAAATGATTAACAAATTCAATCACTAATTGAGCGGACAATTCGCCCGTGCGATTAACAAATTCCTCATGGGTTTCCGTCGCTTCACTGTCGGCTGTGTCGCTGATCGCTCGCACGATCAAGAATGGAATACCAAATTGAGCAGCCGTATGCCCAATCGCTGCTCCCTCCATCTCAACGGCTAACGCATCCGGAAAGGCCGCTTTGATCTCATAGATTTTTGAGGGGCTGCTGACAAATGTGTCACCTGAAACTACCAACCCAACGTGGGCAGTTTGATTCATTTTTTTGGTAGCTTCGAGCATCTCGCTTTTCAGATAGGTCGAGCTTTCAAAATACAACGGCATTCCCGGCACTTGACCAATTTTATACCCAAAGGTCGTGGCATCCACGTCATAATAAGCTACCTTATCCGCGACAACTAAATCTCCAACCGCCAGACCCGCACCGATCCCGCCGGCAGTCCCTGTGTTGATAACCATATTGACCTTGTATTGTTGGATCAAAACAGAGGTCGTGATTGAAGCCAATACTTTACCGATCCCTGATTGCACGACGATCACTTCATGGTTGCCTAAACTTCCTGAAATGAACAGTGCGCCTGATTGTTCCCAAGATAATGGATGCTCCAAGACTTCGCGTAATGCCTTTACTTCTGGTTCCATTGCACCAATAATACCGATTTTCATAATTATCCCTCAATTTCTTTTAGTTTCATTTTACAGCTTAAATGAAGAAAACAGCCAGCATGACCACGATCAACAATAGTAATACTATGATTATCGCTTTGTTCAAAAAGCTGCTGCGTTCCTTTTGCTTTACCCGCTCACTGCTGCGGGATTTTGTGACTGGTTTGTTCTTTTTCAGCTCTTTGCGATACACGTTGCTGATTTCTTTTTCTCTTTTTTCATAGGCTTGTTCCGCAGCTTTGCGTTGTTCTTCTGCCAAACGTTCCTGTTCTTCTTTTCGTTTTCTCAACTCGCTGCGCGTCACCAAGGGTGATTGGCTCATGCGTGATCTCCCCTTCTAAATTGCAGCAATTCCCAATAATTGACTGCAAAGATTGTTTTCGCGTCACAGATCAATCCCTCTTGAATCGCCTGCTTCGCTTCTTCCATCGTTAATTCATAAAGCTCCAATACTTCATCATCATCTTGTGGTCGCGGATTTTCTACTTTGACCAGATCGGTCGCAGCATAGATATATAATTTCTCATTTGAAAATCCCGGTGATAGATACATTTCATTTATGTAGGTTAATTTCTCTGTGTGATAACCAGTCTCTTCTTCTAATTCCCGCAACGCTGTCTTTTCCGGATGTTGACCTTCACCAGGATCGATTTTTCCAGCAGGAATCTCCAAAACAACTTTTTCCAACGGCTTTCTGAATTGCTTCACCATAATGATTTTATTTTCTTTAGTAATCGGGATGATCCCCACACCGCCATGATGAAAAACCAATTCACGCTTTGCTGTCCCGCCCATCGGCAAGGCAACATCGTCCAAATAAACTTCAATAATCTTTCCCTTAAACAATTCTTTACGATTTAACGTCTTCTCTTCAAAATCTTTATACTCTAACATAGCGACACCTTTCCTCCAAGTAGCCTTAACTCAACGGTTCTGCCTTATTGTATCACAGAAAATTCTTATGTTTTTTCTAAATCTGAAAAATCCATCTTTAGTCCGATACTATTTCTATAGAAATTCATGCTATGATGAGCGTGTAAAGAAATCAAGTAATTTGAATAAATAATGTGAAGGGTTATTACTAGACTAGGAGGATTATTATGCGAAGGAAAATATTCCCTATCATCATCGCAGCAATCGGTATTCTCTCCTTTTTTGAAGGAGACTTTGGCGACTTTATCGTCTTATTAATGCTGGTCGTTGGTTTTTGGTTGATTTATCGTGGATTCAAAGGAAGAAAAATCCGTCCACAACAAAAAGAAGAATTACCAT
The DNA here is from genome assembly GCF_059374735.1 of Enterococcus sp. GPZ-007. Lineage (NCBI taxonomy): Bacteria > Bacillati > Bacillota > Bacilli > Lactobacillales > Enterococcaceae > Enterococcus > Enterococcus sp. GPZ-007. The sequence continues at coordinate 97,218 of NZ_JCAFYN010000006.1, forward strand.
TTCTTACTAAAGAAAAAGAAGCTTATTATAAAAAATTGGGTATGAGTGAACGCGAGATCGAATTGTTCCGCGAAACAATGAATCTTTCGAAGCAGCAAGTCTTGCAATTGCAGCAAAATATCCAAAAAAATGCCAAACTTAAAGCCATTGACCTTCGACATGAAACATTGAAGGCGGCAAAAGCTTTGTTTAAAGAATTGGTAAAAGATCCAAAGCGTTTACCAGAAGCAAGTCAGTTTCTTTATACGCACTTGCCGAACATCGTGGATTTAACGGACAATTATGTCGAAATTAACGGACATGAGGTCAAGTCAAAAGAAGTTTATGGTAAACTAGAGGAAAGCGCTCAAATCATTGATCAGATGGCGGATTTAATCGTAAAAGACTATCAACAATTCGTGGCCGAAGATTTAGAAGACATGGATGTTGAAATCTCGATCGCGAAGAAAAATCTTGACCAAGATCCTGATTTGACCACAAAATAAAAAATTAAAGCTAAACAAAAAATCTAGCTTAAGCTAGATTTTTTTCGAACAGGAGGACACATAGTGGAACCAGAAAATAAACCAGAGACCAAACCGGTCGACAGCACTTTAGACGATCTACTTAGCAACCCTTTTGGCACCGACGCCTTAACCCCCGTTCAGCAACAAGAAATCTCCCACCTGCAGTCGCAAGAACAAGCAGACCGTTTAGTGGATAAATTGCCTGAAGAACGACAAGCACAAGCGCGGGAACTTGCCAAAAAAATCGATGTCAACGACTCACAGGCCGTAATCAGTTACGGTTCAACCGCTCAAACCAAATTGAGTGAATTCTCGCAATCAATGTTGAATACCGTATCTTCACAAGACATCGGTCCGATCGGCGACTCACTGAACCAATTAATGTATCGCTTAAATGAAGCCAATCCTGATGAATTACGTGTTGGCGAAGGCAATATTTTCCAAAAAATGTTTGGTAAAGTGAAGCAATCGATTTATGAAATCACGACGAAATACCAAAAAATCGGTGCACAAATCGACAAGATCGCAACAAAATTGAACGTCGAAAAAGACGGTTTGTTACGTGACAACCAAATGCTGGAAACTCTTTACAATAAGAACAAAGATTACTTTGATGCGTTGAACATCTATATCGCCGCAGCTGAATTGAAGGTCGAAGAAATGAAGCTAACGACGATTCCAGAAGCAACAGCAAAAGCGCAAAGTACTGGCGACCAAATGGATGTTCAAATCGTTAATGATTATACTCAATTCTTAGATCGTTTAGATAAGAGAACCCACGATTTAAAATTGGCTCGTCAAATTACGATCCAACAAGCACCGCAAATTCGCTTGATCCAAAATACCAACCAAGCATTGGCTGAAAAAATCCAAGCTTCGATCAATACAGCGATTCCTTTATGGAAGAACCAAGTAGCGATCGCTTTGACCCTGTTACGTCAAAAAGACGCTGCTACAGCGCAACGTCAAGTTTCTGAAACAACCAACGATTTGTTGAAGAAGAACTCAGAGATGCTGAAGATTTCGACGATCGAGACTGCCAAGGAAAACGAACGCGGCATCGTCGATCTGGAAACATTGCAGCAAACTCAAAACGACCTGGTGGAAACACTGGAAGAAACCTTGCGTATCCAAAAAGAAGGTCGCGAACGTCGCCAAATGGCCGAGATCGAGATCGGTCATATGGAAAACGACTTGAAGCAAAAACTAATGGAATTGAATTCCGGACAATAAAAAGCTTTATCGGATATCTCTCTGGAGGTATCCGATTTTTTTATTTTCAAAAAAAGACCCGCCGGCTCAAAGCTGACAGGTCAATGCTCAGCAGCAACTACATTTGCCGCTGCATTATGCTTTCATATAGCCTAACACGACACCGCCGACGATGATCAGCAGACAGCCGATAATGACATAGTACATTTCTTTTTTTGTCTTACGTTCGCCCAACAGGAAGATCCCGCCTAACGTTGAGATAATGATCCCCATTTGCGACAAGGAGAAACCAATTGCAAGGCCGATATTTTGAACACTTAAAAGCATGCAGACATTCCCGATGCCCCACAATAAACCGGAAGCCATATTGCGCCAAACATAACGATCCACTTTCGCTTTACGAAAGGCAAAGAAACTGGCTCCGACTAACATGCCGACGCTTTGCGGCAAGATGATCGCCAACGGATCAAGACCTGCCCAAGTAATGATGATCGTGTAGACGCCATAACCTAGTGTCGAGAAGATCAATGATCGGAAACCTTTGCCGAAGTTCAACATGGTGTCCTCTGTCTCTACACCGCTTTCGTCATCCTTACGCGCTGTTAAGTAGGCACCCAAGACAAGTAATGCTAATGCGATAAAACCAAAAACATAATCTTTGGTCTTTGTCCATTCATGAAAGAATACGGCACCGGCGACGGTATTCAAAATCAATTGAAACCCGGTTGAGATCGGCAGACCAACCGAAACGCCCATATATTTCATCCCGTGAAACTGACCGTTCTGACCGATTGACCAAAAGAGACCTGACAAGAAACCAATTAACAAAATCCAACCGCTCATTGCCGGCTGTACGATAAAATAGGTCACTAATGCAAAAACAAAAGCACCCATCGTCATTCCTAAGGTTTGCTGATTGGCGTCGCCGCCTAATTTTCCACTCACCAAAGCAATGCTTCCCCATGCTACCATCGGTATTAGGGCAATCAAAATACTCATAAACTTACTCCCTTCAATTCACAACTGGAATAGTTTAGCGAAAAAAAGGAAATTTAGCAATCAAAAACAAAAAATTTAAAAAAATTACCGTTCTTCATGATAATAATCTAATCGAGGGAAAAATAAAGTCATCGTCGTCCCCACATCCATCGTCGATTCTACGGAGAGTTCGACCCCAAGTTTTCCTGCTAACGTTTTGGCTAGATACAACCCTAGTCCTGTCGAATGCTGTTGTGCTTTACGTCCATTTTCACCAGTGAAGCCCTTATCAAAGATTCTTCCCAAATCCTCTGAAGGGATGCCGATTCCGCTATCTTGCAACTTCAAGGCGATCCCGCCGCTTTTCTTCTCGATCGTGATATTGATCTGACCGTGATCCGGTGTATACTTGATCGCATTACTTAAAAGCTGCCGGAAAATAAATTCGATCCACTTCGCATCCGTCAGTACTTTTGCATCCTCTTCTGTCAGGGTTAATTGCAGATTTTTTTGAATAAAATAGTTGGCTTGACTGCGAATGATCGGCTGAATGATTTTTTTCAATGAATACTCCTGAATCAAATAATCATTTACAAATTCATCGGAACGAGAATAATAGAGAACCTGCTCGACATACTCGTCAATCTGCTGAATCTCATTCTGCAGCAGCACAAACTTGTCATCAGGAATGTCAAATTCAATCGAGTTCAAGATCAAATCAACCGCCGCTAACGGCACCTTGATCTCGTGGATCCATGAATCCATGTAATCCTTCTGATCCTTTTGGCTGTCTAGCAATTGCTCAACCATTAGATGATGCTCGCGCACTTGCTGGTTTACATACTCCTGAATCAGCTGTTCTTCGTTATTGGCGGCAGATTCTACAAAATGCTGCAGATGCGACTCCTCTTGCTTATCAAAGGTTCGGAACCACTTTTTTCGACGATAAAAATCAATCGTAAAAAAGAGGAAAACCAAAAATAATTGCAGAATCAGCAAATAACTGAGATTGTCCCAAAAGCCATGCAAATCCGGCGTCAGCCAAACCATAAAGACCAGCAATAAGCTCAAAACTGCCCAGCCTAATAAGACCAGCAGCCGATCTTTTAAATACTTGATAAATGTCATAGCAGCACCTTATGGGACGATATAGCCTTGTCCGACTTTCGTTTGGATATAATCATCAATCCCGGCTTGTTCGATCTTTCGACGCAGCCGATTGATATTGACCGTCAATGTATTATCATCAACAAAGCGTTCATCATCCCAAAGCGCACGCAATAACTTGTCCCGGCTCAAGATTTTCCCATGCTGCTTCATCAAGATAAACAATAGACGGTACTCATTTTTACTGAGATCAACCACCTCTTCATTGATCGTCATACTGCTGTTGTCGATATTTAACGTGATTCCGTTGTGCTCTAATTCTTCGCCGCTTTCCGCATAGTTGTATGAACGCCGCAGCAACGCGTTAATCTTAGCTACTAAGATATCGACCTGAAACGGCTTGGTAATATAATCATCTGCTCCCATATTCATCGCCATGATTTGATCCATATTCGTATTTCGGGAAGAGATAAAAATAATCGGTACCTTGGAGACTTCACGGATTTTCTGACACCAATAATAGCCATCATACACCGGCAGATTGATGTCTAACAAAACTAGTTGCGGTGCAATTTGTTCGAATTCCTCAAAGACTTGATTAAAATTCGTGGTCTGATAAACGTCGAATCGCCATTTCGTTAACTCTTCACCAATCAATTGACGAATCACTGCTTCATCTTCCACGATCATGATTTTTGCCATTTTATTCCCCCGCTTTTTTCTTTTCATCATATCAAAAATCAAGAAAAAAAAGAAAGACGATCCTTTATAAATTAATTTTTGGTAAAATCGATAACCCCTAAGTTATCATCGATCATGCCGCCTTCACCAGATAAGCTGAAGGTGCTGAGACGCGGATTAAATTTGATTCGCATTTCCTCCTGCAAATCTTCCTTCGAATACCCTTTGATCCAAAAATCACCGATCTCTGATGGAATTTTTTCATCATAGTCGGTTTTGTTCATTTCGTTGGAAATAATGTTAATGGAAAACTGTGTCTGCATGTGAATCATGGCATGCTGCGAATACGGACCTACCCCGTCTTCAAATGTTAACAAAAATACTTTATCTGCTCCTAAATAAGTAGAAAGTTTTTCTTTTGCTGCTTCATCAAATGTAATTCTCATGATAATCTTTCCTCCTGAAAAAAGCTCCTTCGTTCTGACTCTTATCATCGAACGAAGGGGCTTATTTTGCAAGGATTCTTACTTATTCAATTGTTGATCCAGTTTCGTTAATTCAATTTGCGAATCTTGCGCCAAAATCTCACGAAAGATTGGTAATTGTTTTTGTATTTGATCGGCTTGATCGTTTTCCACCTGCATCACTAACAATGGTTCATGCAAGCTCAGACGCAGCAGCATCCAGCCTTTTCCGTAAGGTTCTGTCACAGAAAAGCGCACGCCCTCTTGATTCTCAGGATTCTCCGCAAACCCAGCTTGCTTCGGCAGCTCGCTACGGAATTTTTCGATCATTTGCTGGCCGACTTCTTTATAGTTTTCACCGTTGATCGTATAGCGAATTTCTAAGGTTTCCACCGGCTGCTCCAGTTCAGCCATCAAGTCAGTCAGCTCGCGGTTTTCTTTTTGTAATTTCGGTAACAGCATTAAAACTTTCGCGATGACATAAGCCCCATCATCCAAGAAATAATTTTCTTTGAAGGCCGCATGAGAGCTGGTTTCGATCGCTAATTGGCAATCGATCCCTTCCTCATTCAATTCGATCGCTTTATTGATGACATTGCGATAACCAGAGATATAACGGTATTGCTTGCCGCCTTTTTCTTCAATGAAGTTTTTCAAATGATCCGATGTCGGCGAATTTGTCACGATCGTACTGCCGGGATGTTCCTGTAAAACGATCGCAGATAGTACGGCGATCAAGTTATTGCGGTTGATCATTTGACCATCTTTAGAAACAATTGCCGAACGATCGACATCCGTATCAAAGATCACACCAAGATCGGCTTTGTTCTCAAGCACTGCCTGCTTAATACTCGCCATCGCTTCTTTATTATCAGGATTCGGAATATGGTTTGGAAAATTCCCGTCAGGCTCCAGAAATTGTGAGCCGCTGGTATCCGCACCTAGAACCGCCAACACCTTATCCGCAAAATAGCCGCCTGCCCCGTTACCCGCATCAACAACGATCTTCAACCCCTTCAATGGCTGATCACTACCGCTGCCGCGTTGGATTTTTTCAACTAAGTCAGCCGCATAACGCGATAACAAATCCGCTTGCTTCACACTGCCAGCCGCTGCTTCACTTGCTTCGGTATGGGTCAAAATGTAGGCGATATCACTTTTCTCCGCGCCGCCTGCCTGGCTGAATATCTTGATACCATTAAAATAAAACGGCAAATGACTCGCTGTCAGCATAATCCCCGCATCGCAAGCAAACTCGTCAAACTGCGTCGCCATAAACAAAGCCGGCGTCGTCGCTAAACCGAAATCCAATACCTCACAACCCGCTGACTCAAAAACGGATACCAGTGCCCCCTTTAGCTCTGGTCCAGTCAGCCGACTATCATGTCCGATCCCAATTTTAAAAGGACGTTGCACACCTTTATCTGTTAACCAATTAAGAATCCCTTGTGCAATCACGCGAGCTTCTTCCACACCTAAATTTTTTACCTTATCCTCAGCCGTGATAGCGATTCCACGAATATCTGAACCATTTTGCAATTTCGTTAACTCCATTGATGAACCTCCTTCAATCCTACTTTTAGTTCATTATACCAAAAATCCCGAAAAAGAAAGCCTTTTCCGGGAAATTTTATCAATTTAAGTAATTCTTACTGTTTTAAATGACACGAGATTTAGGGTTCTTTTTCGCTTGTCGCTTCTTCTGCCAGCGAATTCGCCAATCTACTAATTTATCCATTACGAACGTTAACCCTTTAAACAGCCAGTAAATCCCAAAGGTCAACGGAATCACAAAGAACAAATTTCGATTCCAAAGCTTGTCAAAATCGAAAAACGCTCTTAAGAATAGATAACAGCTTAGATAGGCGGTACTCAAGACAGCGATCAAAGCAATTTTCTTCTTATCTAACGGAAACGAAACTTTGTATAACACAAGCAAGCCAACACAGCCTGTTAAAAAGACCGACATAGTAGAAGTTGCTTGATAATCCAAATCAAATAATGCATTTGCTAGTTGGATGATCATTACCGAACTGACGACTGTCAACGCTCCGGGGAGTGAGACACGCAAAATATTGTTTAAGAAATCTCCTTTGATTCGTTCATAGCTTGGCTTCAACGCCAAGAAGAAGGAAGGAATCCCTACCGTCAATGCATTGATTGGCGTTAGCTGAACCGGTTCGAAGGGATAAGGGCTAGTTAGGATCATGAAGATCACCGCTAACATTAATGAATAGATTGTCTTGACTAGATACATTGAAGCCACACGCTCAATATTGTTGATCACTCGCCGACCTTCGTTTAACACATTCTGCATTCGGGCAAAGTCTGAATCCAACAGAATTACATCTGAAGCAGCGCGTGCGGCACTGCTTCCGTTTGCCATCGCCACACCGATATCTGCTTCACGCAATGCCAGCACATCGTTGACGCCATCACCGGTCATACAGACCGTGTGATTTCCCTTTAACGCGCGGATCAAGGATTGCTTTTGTTTGGGTGTCACTCGACCAAAGACGGTAGTAGTATCCACTAAAGCCTTGTAATCAATCGGCTCTTCTAAGCTGGACATGTCAATAAAAGCTTCCGCATTTATTATGCCGGCTTTTTGAGCGATTTTTGAGACGGTCAAGGGATGGTCTCCTGAAATCACTTTTAATTGCACATCCTGTTTCGCAAAGTAACCAAACGTCGCCCGCGCATTTTCTCTCAGATTATCTGAAATAATCAGCGTCGCCAATAAACGCGGTTCGTAGACCATCTCTTCTTCTAATGTTCCGGGATATTCCACTAGCACCAAGACCCGCTGACCTGCTTCAAGGTGAGGCTGAATCTTCGTTTGCATTTCAGCGGACATATTTTTAAAAATGAACTCTGGGGCGCCAAAGGCAAAACTACCTTGTTCTTTAAATGTTACACCGCTCCATTTCCGTGCAGAAGCAAAGGGAACAATTTTTTCCGCCTGCCAATCAGCCACAGCTGGAAAGGCTTCGCGTAAGGCTTTTGCAGTGGCATTTTGATCCTTTAACTGATCCATTAAAGCTCCCATGACCGTGTTCAGACGATGATCAGAGATTCCTTCAAGTAAGGCTTCTTCAAACTTCAATGTGCCGTCAGTGATCGTGCCAGTCTTATCCAAACAGATCACATCTACACGCGCTAACGTTTCAATGGAGGGCAATGCTTGCACCAGCACCTTTTTCCGTGCTAAATTCGCCGCCCCTACAGCGAAGGCGACACTTGTCAGCAGCATTAAGCCCTCAGGAATCATACTGACTAATGCCGCGACTGTACCTAATACTGCCTGCTTGATGGAATCTGAAGCTTGATATTGACTATAGAACAATCCTAATCCCACCGGAATGATCACAATCGTCAAAACAGCGATCATACGGCTCAATACTTTGGTCAACTCGGAGCTGCCAGTTTTTTTCGTTTTTGCTTCACTCGTTAATTGCTCAGCAAAATTGTCTTTCCCAACTGCCGTAGCTCGATAGAAGCATTCGCCAGCCGTAACAAAGCTGCCGCTAAACAGCTTGTCACGCTTCGCTTTTTGAACCCGATCCGCCTCGCCGGTTAACAACGATTCATCGACTTCAATGCCGTCACCAGCCAGCAAATTCCCATCCACTGGAACCTGATCACCGTTGCGTAGATAGAGCACATCGCCTAAAACGATCGCTTCCTGATCGATCTGCTTTAATTTTCCCTCTCGTAAAACGACCGCTTTTGTCTTTGCTAAGACTGATAATTTATCAATGGTGTGCTTCGCCCGTAATTCTTGAATGATTCCAATCAACGTGTTGATGATCACTACTCCGAAAAACAAGGTATTTTTGGGTGAGCCGACTAGTAGCACTAATAATGCCAAAACTAAATTCAGAATGTTAAAGATATTGATCGTATTTTCTTTGACAATTTCTTTATCTGATTTCAATAAGTTTTCTTCAACTTGATTGGTCTGACCTTGTTCAATTTTTAGTTGAACTTCAGAAGCTGATAACCCTTCAATGTCAGATGGAATCTCCACCTCATCAAAATTTTCTTCCACCGTTTGAACGTCTTTCTTTTTTTTCATCCGGTTTCACCTCATCTCATTTACAACAATAAAATTTATTTCTATGTTTATCTTACCACTACTCCCCTTTTTAATCGGGCCTGAACGTTTCACTTAAGCAACTCGTAATCTATTGATTCTATATGTGGAACAAGCAGTTATCGACGTCTTAGCTTCGAATGGAATAGACATAATGCGGCATCTTCACTCCTCGATAATGATTTATAAATTTACCACAACGCGTCATCCCATTTCTTTCAGCGACTTTTTGCGAGGCCAGATTCGTATCTCGGATGATCGAAAAAACCTCGGTCACCTTTAGCTGTTCAAAAGCATAGTTCTTACAGGCGATAGCTGCCTCACTGGCATAACCATGGTGCCAATACTCTCGCTGAAATAAATAGCCGACCTCCAGAACTTGCTGGCCAGCAAAATCCTGCCAGGTCAGCCCGCACTGTCCGATCATTTCTTCTGTTTCCTTTAGAATTACAGCCCATAGACCAAATCCGTTGCGACGATAGTTTCCGATTTGCTTCTCTAACCAGTCTTGAACCTCCTGATCGTTGAAGGCTCCCTCATAGGCATACATTGTTTGATCATCCTGCAGAATCTTGCTTAAGGAGCCAAGATCTGATGGCTGTAATTCCCGCAAATAAAGTCTTTCTGTTTCAATAATCATCTTTTCACCCCTCACAGCTAGTTCATTTTAAAGTAGCCATTTTTCTAAACTCAAGAAAGCAGCTAATTCATTTTAAAGTATTCATTTTTCTAAACACCAGAAAAATGACTTTTATTTTCATTTCGCATACGATCCAACTATACTTCGTGTTCTATAGTTTGCTATCAAAAGTTTGTACTTGTCTCAAACAGAATAAACTGCGAAAAGTTGGACTCGCAAATAAGCCGCGAAAATTCGCGGCTTAGGCTTTATATATCTTTTGGTACATAGAAACTACGATTATCCATCCCGAAAATCCGTTCCGTATAGGTGCCTGGTTCGGCATTTTTCACGGCACTGGACATCATTTGCATTGATGCATCGATATTATCGATTTGATGCAGGATCTCGGCTTCCATGATTCTTGGGCGTACTGGTGAACCATACTCTAACAAACCATGATGAGACAACACCATGTGGCGCAGGACCACGATGTCTTCATCCGCATCGCTGATCTTTAATTCTGCACAGGCTTTGGTGATCTCTTCATCCACTAAAACCAGATGACCAACTAAATTCCCAACAACAGTATATTCAGTTGAAGAAGGACCTGTCAGCTCAATCACTTTACCTAAGTCATGAATAATGATCCCCGCGTAAAGTAATGACGCATTCAGCTGCGGATATTCCTTCACGATCGCTTTGCCAAGTCGCAGCATCGTCAATGTATGGAAGGCGAGTCCGCCGGCAAACGCATGGTGATTGCGTTTTGCTGCTGGAAACTCAAAAAATTCCTTTTGGTATTTATTTAGTAAAAAGCGGACGATCCGATTCCAATGAGCGTTCGTGATCTCAAACAAGGTTTTGTTGATTTCTTCTTCCATCTCATCCCGCTTGATCGGCGCACGCTCCATGTATAATGCAGGATCATTAGGCTCTTCTGGCTTTGTTGTGCGAAGGTGCATAATCTTGACCTGCGGATTTCCCTGATAGATTTCCCGCTTGCCGTTCAGAAAGACGACCTGTCCTGCTTTATAGCGCTTGATCTCTTCTTCAGACGCGTCCCAAAACTTACCATCGACAGTTCCAGAAGTATCCTGGAACGTAAAGGCAATAAATTTTTTCCCGTTTTTGGCTAAACGAACATCGGCATTTTTGATCAATACATACATCTCAAACTGCTCATCGACCGTTAACTCTTTGATTTTTTTCATCGTTGGACTCCCTTCAATTCCCAGACTGGCTGGTGAAGCTCTTGGTAATAGCTTACCATTTCTTGGTCAGATGACAAACAAATGACTTGATATTTTTCACTAAATTGCTGTAATAATTTGGCAAATTGATACTTGCGCTGATGATCGTAATGCAGCCAGCCATCATCGATGATCACTGGACACAGTGGATGCTTTTGCTGCAAAGCCAGATAAGCAAAGCGAAAAGCCATCATGACCTGATCCTTCGTTCCAGTCGAAAGATTGTACAGACTCAGTTGATCGACCGTCAACAGACCTTCTGAAAAATCCAACCGGCCATGGGCATTGTTAGTCAGCAATTGAAAATAGCTGGTCGCCTGCCTTAATAGCTCCGGCAGTTGCTGCTCTGACAATTCTGTCGCGATATCCTGTAATAATTGATTCTCTAATTTCGCCACCGCATAATCAGTCATCAATTTTTCTACCAATGCTCGCTGCTGACTCGCTTGCTGGTAAAGACTATCTAGTGTGCCATCTGCTTGCATCTGCTGGATTTGCAAACGGGATCGCTGCTCTTGCTCCTGTAATTGATGGAGCTGCTGCTCACCTGTTTGAATCTCCTGTTGTAAGGTACGTAAGGCAGCCTCAATTTCTGCAAGTGTTGTCTCCTGTTCAAACAGCGGCGCAACACTTTCCGATAACTCTTTTAAGCGCATTTGCTTTTGGCGAACCTCTGTCTCACGCTGTAAAAAGGTCGGAATCTCTGATGGATAGGCCAAACGGAATTGCTCCAATAAGGCTTGATACCGATCTAAGAGTTGTTGCTGCTGCTTTTGCGTTTCGTGAATGCGCTGCTGCAGAACAGTATTCTCTTGATAGGTTTGCGCAAAGCGAATCTGCTCCATTTCCTTGGCAAATTGCTCTAATGTCTCGAACTTTTCCGACAGATTTTTCTCCTGCAGCGGCAACCATTCTGACAAAAACTCAAAACGCTGCTCCTGCTGCATCAGATTTTGGCGTAACACCGATTGACGCTCCTGCAGCTCTTTACTAGCTTGAAGCTGCGCCAAATAATTCTGTGCTCGCTGATTGTCTTGGATCGCCGCAAATTCGTTCTCAGCATTCGAAAGATTTCTTTGACGCAGCTCACTTTGAATCTGGTCAAATAGTCGTTGGACTTTTTGCTGGTTCTTGACAGTCTTTTCTGTCATTGCTGCTACTTGGCCTTCAAACACATCTAATTGTCCTAATTTTTCCTGCCATGTGTCTTTATCCGCCGGCTTGTTTTGCTTAAGAGCACCGCCAATTCCACATAAAGCTGCCGCAACTATCAAAATATAGCGCAATGGTGCAGGTAAGAAGAAAGCGGCTATCAGTCCAACACCTGCTGCAATAAACAGCCACGGCGAATTCTTCTTACTATTAAACAGTTCAGGATGTTTTTGCTCATAAGCATTCAGACTAGCCTCTGCTTGATCTCGTTGCTCCTTGACTAAGCCTAGACGTATTTTTTGTTCCTCCAGCTCCTTTTGCTGGGACTGAAGCGGCGCAAAAAGTTTCTGAAGCGCGGCTTCATCAGCAAATGGCCGCGGTGGGTTTTGTTGCCAATTTGATGGACTTGTATCCGTTTGAGCTAGCTTGATTGCGATTCGCTGCTCTTCATCCAACATACGGGTGATGGCGACTTTTTCAGCTAGCAGCTGCTGGATCCGTGCTTCATTTTCTAAATAAAAATAATAACGGGCCGATTCTTGATTGCCGCTATGCTGCTGCAGAGCCGTATGCAGTTTTTCCTGTTCCTTCATTAACTGCTGATACTCTTGATGGAAGGATTGAAGTTCCGCTTGTTCTGCTTCAGTCGCGGATTGGTGCAAGTCCATCTTTTGCAGTTCTAGATATTCTGCATAGCCTGACCAATTCATCCGCTGCTGCTCCAAAACTAGCTGCCGTTCCTGCAATTTGCGATTCTGGGCGGCCTGCTGGGTAACCTGTCTTTTTTCATTATCCGCTTGACGAACAAGCTGCTGAAAGCCTGCCTCTTGCGCCTCTTTTTCTTTGATCTTTTGCTGTAAACTTTGATAGCTCACTAAGGCTTGATTCAACGGTTGCTTACGTCCCCGCGGTCGATAAATTCCTTCATAATTATTTTTCAACCGGATTCTCTGCTCAAACAGTTCATTACTGCCGGATAAACCTAAAGAAATCAGCGCTTCGTGCAGATTTTCTTCACTTAGCGCATCTAATTGCTGAAGCTGCTCCTGTTGAAAGGTGAAAACCTGACGAAACAGCTGTTGATTCAGTGGATAGAGAATCTTTTCCAATAAATCTTCTTCCCCCCGCTGTCCATCCTCCAGTAAAACTTGAGCTTTTCCTTTATTTTTGGCTTTATATCGTTCAACCGTTACCGCACCATAAGTCGGGTGGACAATTAGCAAGCGTCCGCCAAAACCGCTGCCGTCATTCGGTGTATAATCTTGACCTTTTTTCCGTTTTGCAGGAAAACCAAATAGAATCGCTTGAATGAACTGATACAGCGTTGATTTCCCTGCTTCATTCAACCCATAGACTAATTGGTTTTTCGCTTCAAAAAGAAACGTTTGCTGACGCCATTTGCCGAAGCTGGTAATCTCTGCTTTTTTAATCCACATCAGCGTTCCCCCTAAACCGATAGCTTTGTGCCATCTTCTCTTTTAACAGCGCCACCGTATCGACTCTAAATTCTTGATTCATCAGACTGTGGAGCTGCGGATTTTGTTCCAGCTCATTCAGCAGTTCACTAAAAATCTCCGGTGTTTGATACGTCGCCATCAGCTGATCCACTAATTTCTCATCAACTGTCAGATAAGGACGTTCTGTCGGTGAATCGGCTAAGCTTAATTGCCATAGACAGATTTCCTGCGAGCTTTCCTCCTGCAAAGCTTCCAATAGTTCTCCAGAAGCTACTTGATACGCCAGCTCTTCTCCTAAATTCTCAGTATCACTGAATTCTAAATGCAGCAACGTCGGCTTGTCTACCGCTAATCTTCGCACTAGCGGAAATAACTCACGGGGTTGCCGAATACCTGCCAAAGAAAGTGTCCGTCTTTCCCAACGAATCACTTCAACTGGAATTGCTTGCGGAAGCAGCTGGTTGCCCTGACTTTCAACAATCGTCACTCCAGCCAGATTTATTTCTTTTTGAGTATGCCCCTGGGGTGTCCCTGGATAAATCACATAGGGCTGTTGAGATAAAACCTGCGGCACATGGATGTGACCCAATGCCCAATAATCGTAGCCCTTTGCTGCCAGCTCTGTTACTTGAAACGGCGCATAAGGCAGCTGCCCTCCATGGTACATTCCGATTTGAAAATCAACCGCACCTTTATGAGGAAAGCTTTCAAGCATCGCTGCTTCGATCGTTGGATGCTGGTAGCTAAAGCTGGTGATGGCGACCTGCTCACCGGCCTTTGTCACAAGCTTCTTCGTTTCCACCCACTCATCGTCAAATAACTGAATATTCTCTGGAAAAGCAAACCAATACCGGTCTGCTTGATAAAAATCATGATTGCCAAAATTCATAAAAACCGGAATGTCCGCTTCAGCTAAACGATCCATTTCCTGAAAGAAATAACGCTGAGTTTTCAAGGTAGGACGGTTTTGATGAAACGTGTCCCCAGCTAGTAAAACGAAATCTACCGCTTGAGTGATCGCCGTATCAACAATATTCTTCAACATTTTTTGATTCGCCGTCACTAATTGCTTTTGAAAATACTCGGGTACGTTTGTTAAGCCTTCAAAGGAACGATCCAGGTGAAGATCAGCTGCGTGTAAAAATTTCATTTTCTCCCCTCCTCATCCTAGTATTGGACTAATTTCCAATAAATCCAATCCCGTTTATTTTACCATAAAAAAACGAAAGCTTGTTCGTATATCGTCAACTCTGCTTAATACGTTTAAAAAAAACTATACAACTATTCAAATCAATAGCAGTGTGAATGGAATAGCTACATGGTCAGGATGAAATCCTTTGAGATATACTATTATAGCCATTTTCTAGGTTTTATAACGTTCATCAAGAGATGATGATCGAAAGTCATCTGACTGAAACAGTCCATATCATGCTGGATGGTTTGATGGATTATTCGGAGCTTTAATTTTCGAGTATTAATTCTCGTCAAAACAGCGAAAATCGTTTAAACTATGGCTGTAAAAGGGAGGTTACTTGTATATGAACACAGATGAACTCATCAAGAAAGCCAAGGATTTAATGAACGAAGGCAATATTGAGAAGGCCAAGGAATTTATTGAGGACCATAAAGACGAATTAGGCGATTACTACGACAAAGTCAAGGTCTTATTGAAGTCTGAGAAATTTGACGGTTTGATGGATCAATTCAAAAAATTCTTTTAACCAAAAAAGTTAGAGATGCTGCTCCTGCGAGTAAGCCTCTCTAACTTTTTTTATCCCATCTGATTAAGCATCCCATAAATAGCATCGGCCGTTTGTCCTAATGACTGCACTTGATTCGTATTGGCCAATAAAATGATATAGGTTAATCCGGTATGTGTAAATGTATTAATCGTATTGAATCCTCCTAAGACGCCATGACTGGAATAACTGCCGGGATTAACATAAAAGCCCATTCCATAGGTTGAGTCACTACCACTCGTCATCATCTTGTTTTTTTCGACTTCATTGATCAATTTCCCCTGCATCAATGCCTGATCAAATAAATAGAAATCAGTCGCAGTAGTATAAATATCGCCAGCCCCGAATAATTGTGAAAGATTCGGCAGCTGCGCTTTTTCGATCTGACCATTCTTCTCTTTATAGCTTTCTGAGAGATTCTCCACCGCAGCATCGTTTTGAAAGAAGCCTGTATTCTGCATATTGACTGCTTCAAAAATGTGCTCTTGAATATACTCCTGCGCATCTTGCTTGCTGACAAGTTGCAAGATATAAGCCAACACTGCATAGTTACTATCCGAATAATGCCAAGTTCCTATGGTTGAATCGCTGCCTGCTGCTTCAATTTCTTGAATGATCTGTTGAGGAAGTATTTCTTTACTCCCCTCTGTTCGTCCTGTCAATCCGCTAGTGTGATTGAGCAGATTTTTCAATGTGATTTGCTGACCATTGGGAAAATCTTTGATATATTTTGCAACAGGATCTTCAATTTTTATTTTCCCAGCCTGTTCTAATTGCAAAATCGCAGTCGCGATGATTGCCTTTTGTGCTGAGCCGATATAATATCGTGTGTTCGGAGTATTTTTAATCTGCTTTTCCTGATTAGCCAAGCCGTATGATTGATTCAAAATCACTTTACCCTTGCGAACTACTAAAGCAGTCCCTGAAAAATGCTGACCAATCAAATAGTTGTCCAACTCTTGATTGGTGGTCACTGGTAAACTAACTGGTGCTTTCTTTTCTGGCTTCACTTCAATTTTTTCAGTTGATGTAGTCTTGGTAGTAATAGTTGATTTGGTTGTAGATTCTGATGTTTTTGTAGCTTGAAACGCTTGTGAGTGCACATACCAAGCCAACAAACAGGTCACTAACAGCAGCAGTATACCGCTGCCTCCAATAACGATCTTTTTCATTTTATTCTCGCCATCCTTATGGCTTGAAGTATAGCAATTTTTAAGAAAAAAAACTGTATATTTTTTCCTATCTTACATTATTGTTCGTTCGCATACGATTTCTCTCTTCGTACTAAAGCACGAAGAGCAACTCGCAAAAAAAACTGAACCAATCGGAATTGGCTCAGTCTTCTTGTCTTATTTTATTAGCCTTCGTATAATTCACGAATTGGGGTCATGATGATACGGTTCAAATCATTAATGATTACGCTGAAAGCTTGTTCCTTCACCATTAATTCGTTGATCAACTCTTCTTGTTGAACCTTTTCAGCTAACGCTTGCGCTTTTTCTGCATCTTCATCGCTGAAGTCTTCGCCACGCATTTGCTTTTCTTGCAAGCTTTGTTGGAATGCTTGGAAATCTTTGAATGCTGCATACGCTGCATCATTCTTCTTTAACTCTGCAAAAGCTGCTTCTAAAGATTTAAATTCTGGTAGCTCGCGGATTTCGCGTTCCAATCCGTTCGCTGAATCGTAAATGTTTGCCATTTTTTATTCCCTCATTTTCTATAAAAGTTACTTTTCTATTGTAACATGAATGGAAACGGGTTCACACCCTAATTTCCTGGTTGGTATTGCTGCCACAATTCTTGGGCCTTGTCCTTCAGTTTATTTGCGCCTTCTTTGGCCTTTTCGAAGAAATTGGCTGCCCCTTCACTAGCCTTGCCGCCAATATCCTTCAACTCTTCCCGCCATTTGCTGGAATCGCCGTTTTGCACGCCTTGATTGACCTGATCAGCCGCCACAACTTTTCCGCCTGTGACATAGGCATCCGCCACCTCAAAGGAATACTGTCCAGCATACGGTAGGATTGATTCAGCTTCCGCTTTAAATACTTGTCCGACTTCTGAACCACTTGTCCCGCTTAAATAATGCGTCTCACTAACCTTTTCAAAACCTAACCAGGTTGAGATCACGATATTCGGTGTATAGCCGATGATCCATTGGTCGTTGACCTTATTCGCATCGAAGTTTGTTTCAGTCGTACCAGTTTTACCGGCAACGGTAAATCCAGCGGGAGCAGCTTGAGTCGCTGTTCCATTAGAAAAAGTTCCTAGTAACATGCTGGTCATTTCGTTCGCTACTTCTTTTGAAATCACCTGTTCGTATTTCGGTGAACTATTGTCTTCGATCACAGCCCCGGTTGAATCAATGATTTTCGTAATCAAATGCGGATCGTACATTTTTCCCTCATTGGCAAATGCGCCATAAGCTGCCGCCATCCTCAACGGTGAAGTCCCTTTTTCCAGACCGCCTAGTGCCAATCCATAATATTTATCTGATTTGCTTAAAGGAATGCCAAACTCTTCGGCTTTGTTGTAGCCTTTGCTTAATCCCATCTCATGTAATAACCAGACCGCCGGCAGGTTCAAGCTTTGTGCTACGGCTTGATACATTGGCACTTCTCCTTGGAAGGTCCCATCATAATTTTTCGCTTCATAATAAGATTGCGGCTCATCCTTTAAAACACTATCCGGCTTATAGCCAGATTCTAATGCCGAAGAATAGACACTCAATGGTTTCATTGTAGAACCCGGTGAACGCCGCATCTGTGTCGCAAAATTGTAGCTACGGAAAATATGCTCACCACGACGACCTACTAACGCTTGCACACCACCTGTTTTGGGGTCAAGTGCAACAGAAGCTGACTGCGGCATTGCCCCATCCGCAGCATTTGCCGGGAAGTTCGCATTGTTATCATAGACGGCTTCCATTTGCTTTTGGTAATCCTGATCCAACGAGGTATAGATTTTATACCCCTTGTTTAATAAATCTTTCTCAGACATGCCGTAACGCTCGACAGCTTCATCAATTACTGCATCAAAGTATGAAGGATAACGATATCCAGCATCTGCTGAAGAATACGTATCATTCAGCTGAGAGCCCAGATCAACAGCCTTTTCCTGAGCCTCTTGTTCTTTAGACAGTTTGCCGTTTTCTACCATGACCGAAAGAACTGTATCGCGGCGATTTACCGCATTTTCCAAATTATCGATCGGGTTGTAGATACTTGGTCCCTTCAGCATCCCAACGATGGTTGCTGCCTCTCCGATCGTTACTTGACTGGCATCAACACCGAAATATTTTCTAGACGCGTCTTGAACGCCCCAGACACCATTTCCGAAGTAGGCATTGTTCAAATACATCGTCAAAATCTGATCTTTATCATATTTCTTCTCGATCTCAATCGCCATAAAGATTTCTTTGGCTTTCCGTTCCAAGGTCTGATCAAGACTTAAATACGCATTTTTCGCCAACTGCTGGGTCAAGGTACTCCCTCCACCGGTAATATGACCGGAAGTGAGTAATCCTAATGCCGCCCGCGCGATCCCCTTAATATCAAATCCATGGTGATTGTAAAAGTTACGATCTTCTGTCGAAACCACCGCGTCTTTTAGATACGGAGAAATCTGATCGCTCTCTACATAATTTCCCTTTTGACCGTACAAGGAGCCAGCCTGTTCATTCTTCTCGTCATAAATGACCGTCGATTGCTTCAAGCTGGATTGCAGCGTTCCAACATTAACCGACTTCGCCAAGAAAAAGAGATAAACACTCATAACTAAAACACCAACAAGTGTTAATAAGAGCAAGATTTTATTGATATGATATTTTTTCCAAATACGTTTGCGCCAGTGGTGGAAACGAATCAGGTATGGCTTGATCCATTGCCAAAAAGTTTTTGTCCCACTACGAAACTTTTGCCAAAAAACTTTTGCGCCACTTTTAAATTTGCGCCAAATTTCCTGAAAATCCATTTTTTGGTCTCCAATCTATTCAAAATTCAGACACAGTGTATCACAAAGCGCCTAATCAAAGCTTGGGTCTTGAGACCGATACACACATGGGAGTATTTTAGCATGGTAGCTCAAGGAAAAGCTGATTTTTTTCTTAAATATCCTTTAAAAGTGATACAATAAGCCGGATAGTAGCTTTTTTCAAAATGAGCAACCATAAAGAAAATAAGTCCACTCAATTTTTTTACAGCACTATATGAATTAGTGAAAATATAAGAATTTAATACGAAACATCAAACTAAAAAGGAGCAATTCAATGAAATTCACTATGACTTTGCCTGATCAAACAGCTGAAATGACGATCAAAGATTTATTGGAACGTGAGTGGCTAGTGCCTCGCAAAGTTCGTCACTTTATTCGGACACGCAAAGGGATCAAAATAAATGGTGAAGTTTGTCATTTTCAATCCCAAGTCCATCCCGGAGACGTTATAACTGTTACGATCGAGGCAAGTGATTATCCTGAACGAAACATCCTGCTGGGAGATAAAACGAAAATCTCTGTTCTTTATGAAGATGAACACTTGATTATTGTGAATAAGCCGCAGGGCATGAAGACTCATCCAAATCAACCAGATGAACAAGATACTTTGCTGAATCATTTAGCTGACTATTTAGCACCGGATGCTCAGCCCCATGTTGTTCATCGCTTAGACAAAGAGACTAGCGGTGCTATTCTATTCGCTAAAAATCCTTTCGTCCTTCCAATTCTCGGTCGCTTACTAGAACAAAAAAAGATCTATCGTCGTTATCAAGCGATTGTTCACGGGACAATTAAAAAGGATTTGATGATCACTAAAAAAATCGGACGGGACCGACATGATCGTCGCAAAAGACGGATCGATCCAAAAGGCGGCAAGCCGGCAGTAACTCATGTGACTGTCGCAAAACAGCTAGCAAATCAAACAGCGGTTTTTTGCCAACTAGATACCGGCAGGACACATCAAATTCGCGTACACCTAGCTAGTATCGGCCACCCGCTAATCGGCGATCCCTTATATAGTAAAAATCCCCATGGTCGCTTGATGCTCCACGCCTACGAACTGCTGCTGTCACATCCATTTACCAATCAAGAAATAGTCGTTCAGGCATTGCCGGGATTATGGGATTAACAACAAAACCAGCCGAGACAGATCAATTTCTGTTTTGACTGGTTTCTTTTGTTTAGATGAGAAAAGTAATCCATAAAAAAAGAGGACCACATTTTGATCCTCTTTGTTGCTATTCTGTATCTTAGTACCAGCCGTTTGCTTGCCAGAAAGCTTGTGCGCCTTCCCATGAGCCATAACGTGAAGTTACATATTGATCAGCTACGCGTTCTTGGTTTGCTTCTGAGTAGTCACCATTCAAATATGAAGCTGATAATTGGTAACGTCCGATGTATTGACCATTCGTTGCAGAATAAGAGCCGCCTGATTCTTTTTGCGCGATCCATTCTTTCGCTGAAGATGTTGCTGCTGGTGCAGCTGCTGTTTCTTGAACAGGCGCTGTTTGTTGTACTGGAGCTGCTTGAGCTTGTTGCACAGGTGCCGCTTCTTGAACAGGTGCTGCTTGTTGTTGTGCAGTCGCTGCTGGTGCTGCTTGCTGTGCAGGTGCTTCCTTAGCGTATTCTTTCACGTATAAAGTTGTTTCTTCCTTCGGTGCTTCCTCAGTTTTAGCAACTTCATTGATTGTTAATTGTTGACCTGCGTAGATCATATCCACGTCAGAAATTTTATTCGCTTTAGCAATTGTGTCTACTAAGCTGTCGTTACCAGCAAACTTGTGAGAGATTTTTGATAAAGTATCTCCTGATTGAACAGTATACGTTTCTGAAGCATGTGCATCCGTAGCTCCCATCGCTAAACCTGCACCCGCTGCTAATACTGTACTAAAAAGAAATGTTTTCCCTAATTTCATTATGTAACTTCCTCCGATTTTTCGTATGTGTTTTATCTTCTGTCTTTTGACTACGAGAGTTACTTTACCATCCTTTTGTATTTCATGGGTAATATTAATGTAACAGTTCATTACAATAGCATAAAACTATGTAACAAAACTCCGATCAGTGTGTCATTTTGAAATATATTACTTTTATTCTTGTTAGGCAACTCCCTTGCTATAAGCGTGTTTTGATAAATGTAACTGTTTTATTATTGTATTACAAAAATTATCTTTAGAAACATTGACATCTTTTTGTAAAGAAATCGATAAAGATTTTTTTATTCTTTTTGAATTATTTTGCAAATAATTTTTGCAGTTTTTGAATTCAAATGATTGTTTATAACAAAAAAATACTCCCACTCTAAGAGCAGAAGTATCATTTATTTGATTCTTAGCAGCCGGCGCCATTTTCTAGCCTGCGGTCCAACTAATTTATCTACTAAACGAATTTTTAAACTGAGATAGAAATAGACCAAGCCGCCAGCTCCCGCGGTTAATAAGCAAATAGCTAAAGCCGACCAGCGGGAAGACGGATCAAGCACAAGATAACTCACCTGACGCACAATCACAGCGACTATCAGCATCAGCAACGTTAAAATCAAAATCAACACACACCTTCGAAAGGCCAATTGATAATTTGCACGAACAACTCTTCGCAGTTTCCAAAGGCACAATCCGCAAGTCAGGCTCAACCCGATAAAGGTTGCAGCTAGCGGGCCATAAACCTCCAATAATTCGATCAACGGGACTTGGATCACCGCTTTTAGTAGCAGTCCTGCCAGCCAATATCTTACCGCAATTCGGCTGTGGGAGATTCCCTGCAATGTCGTTGATAGCATCATGAACAAGGCAGAGACAAGACCTGCCCAACAAGCGGCAATTAACACACGACTACCTAGAACATCAGCAGAATAAAAGACCGTATTCAACGGATACGCCAACAATATCATCCCAAAAACAGCTGGAAGCATTATAAAAGCAAAAAGTTGGATATTCGTGTTGACTAGTTTAGCCAGTTCTGGTCGACGTCCTTGAGTAAAAAGCTCCGTTAGCATCGGTAAGCTCGTTAATGCAAGGGAAGTGCCCAGCGCAACGACCACCATCGTTAACTTATCAGGATTCGCACTGAACAACGCATAGAGATCCACTAATTGCTCGTGACTGTAATTTGTATTGGCATTCATCGTGTGGATGAAGGTCATTTGATCGATCAATTTGTAGAAGGTGATTCCGCTGCCAAGTAAGATGAAGGGAATCGCTTGGCGAACCGTTTCAAATAATAATTTCTTCGTATCGATCGTCGCTTTATTTAAACTTTGCTTCACTTGCAGGTCACTGCGTTTACGGTCTTTGAACCAATAAAAGAGCAGCACGCCATAGGAACCAATCATTCCGACTGAAGCAGCGAAGGTCGATTGGATCACCGCACTTAAATAATCCCCCTTCATGACCTTCATAATAATGAAGACACTTAAGAGCATGTACAAGACCCGAAGCGCCTGTTCGACTAATTGTGAGATCGCTGAAGGCCGCATATCCTGTTGTCCTTGAAAATAGCCGCGTAAGACACTCATACAGGGAAAAGCAATCACAGCGATACTCAGTGCTTGGATCACTGGAATCAAGGCTCGTCCGCCGACTGATAAGCTTGCTAGCAATGGGGCAGAAAAAAACATGACCCCGCCGAAGACGATCCCTAGAATCGCTGTAGCTTGCAAAGCTTTGATAAAGACACGGCGACTTGTTCCGTATTCCCCCATTGAATTATAACGGGCGATCTGCTTTGCGATCGCCCCAGGCAATCCAGCTGTGGAAATCATCATAAACAAGGCGTAAAACGTGTAGCCCATATTGAATAGCCCATTGGCTGCACGGGCGTTTTCCCCCATCCAGGCATACCACGGGATAATGTAGATCGCACCTAGCAGTCGCGAAAAAATCGTTCCAATCGACATCCATGCCGAGCCTTGGATCATTTTTTCCTGATAGTCCAGATCGCTTGGTCGTGTCTCTTTCATGGGCTCCTCCTTTAAAAAATCACTACTCTTATAGTAAAGCTAAATCGTCCATCTGACAATCACTCTTTACTTTTTCTCTTACAAAGCTATGCTATAATAGCCTAGACTATATATTGGAGGTCTCAACATGCTGACACTTACCCAAATTCAACAAATTCTTGAAAAAGAAAATCTGCTGCGGGAGTTTATCACGCCGACTCATTGGACGCTGGCTGCTCCTTTTGACAAAAACTTTCAAAAAATCTCTTACGATTCACGTAAAGTGGATGCTGAAACACTATTTTTCTGTAAAGGCAATAATTTTCAGCAACGCTATTTAGAACAAGCGTTGACTGAAGGCTTGACCTGTTACATCGCCGAACAGCCCTATGAAGTCTCAGCCGAATTAGCGATCATCGTGACAGACATTCGCAAAGCATTGGCTGTTCTGAGCATGGCTTTTTACGATTACCCGCAAGAAAAGCTGAAACTGATTGGAATCACTGGAACGAAGGGCAAAACAACTGTCGCTTATTTCACGAAGAAAATCTTGGATATCGCGACAGATAAAAAGACCGCACTCTTATCAACATTAAATACGACCTTGGATGGCGTGACCTTCTTCAAATCAAAACTGACAACGCCGGAATCGCTAGACCTGTATCGAATGATGGCAGAAGCCGTGGCCAACGGGATGACTCACCTCGTTATGGAAGTCTCTTCTCAAGCTTATAAAGTTGCCCGTGTTTATGGATTGACCTTTGATGTCGGGATTTTTCTGAATATCTCCCCCGATCATATCGGGCCGATCGAGCACCCAACTTTTGAAGATTACTTCTATTGTAAAAGACAATTAGTGGCTAATTCTCGTCAAGTCATCCTGCAACACGAGATTGACCATTTTGATCTTTTACAGGAAATGGCGGAAAAGCAAAACATTCCCGTCCTCACATACGGAAATGCGCAGGCAGATTATCAGGTGCAGCCTTTAGAGCACCCGTTAGCCTTTGCTTTAACAACTTCACATGATCGTTTCAAGTTGAATGGTGACTATGAAATTTTATTAGCTGGCGACTTTAACAAAGAAAATGCTGCAGCAGCCTTGCTCGCAAGTGCTCTCGTTGGTGCCGATCAAGAGGCTGGCCGCAAAGGGTTAGCCGAAGCATTAGTTCCTGGCCGCATGAACCTCTTATTGAAACCAAACGGTGCTCACATTTACGTGGACTATGCCCATAATTATTTAAGTATGAAATCATTACTGGCTTTCGCTAAAGAACAACATCCAGATGGTGAGATTCTCGTCATCACCGGCTCTACTGGAAACAAAGCGGAATCCCGCCGTGAAGGGCTAGGCCAAGCAATCGGAGAGTACGCTGATGTGGCTATCCTGACCAGTGATGATCCCAACTATGAAGATCCGCAAAAAATTGCTGATGAGATCCAAGCAAGCATTCAAAATGATCATGTTCGTGTACATTTTGAGTTTGACCGCAAAAAAGCCGTCAAAGAAGCCATCAAAAATGCTGCTCCAAATGATGCGATCATTTTAGCTGGTAAAGGAACCGACAAATACATGACGGTCAATGGCGAAAACCTTCCGTACGAAGGCGACTACCACTTAGCAGAGGAATTTATTAAAGACTAACGGCAATCCCGTTAGTCTATTTTTATACTCTGACTGATCGCTTCAGCCTCAGCATACATCGCTTCGATCAAAGCTTTTGCTGGTCTCAAATGCGTAAACAATCCAGCAATCTGACCGGATATGACAAATCCTTGATCAACAAAACCCTCATCCGCTGCCCGACGTAACGCCTCTAAAGAAAAAGCATCACTAGATTCTTCATTTGTTAAGCTATTTTTCAATCCGCGAACTGCTCCGCCATGAGCTTTATGGAGCACCACCGTTGCGGTATCATCTGCCTGCAGAATCGCCTGCTGATAATTTTCATGGATCGGACATTCTGCTGCTGTCAGAAAAGCTGTACCTAACTGAACGCCTCGTGCTCCTAAAGCAAAGGCTGCCGCCATTCCACGACCATCACCGATACCGCCAGCGGCAATTACAGGAATATTCACCGCTTGAGCCACTTGTGGAATCAACGCCATAGTCGTAGTTGTTCCAATGTGACCACCGGCTTCCATTCCTTCCGCGATCACTCCGTCTACACCCAAGTGCTCCATTTTTTGTGCAATCTTTACTGATGGAACTACTGGAAAAACTTTGATATCCGCTTTTTTCAAACGATCCATATAAGCCTTCGGCGTTCCTGCTCCAGTAGTCACGATTTTGACACCTTCTGCAACCAATACATCGATTTGCTCTGAAATATTATCCATCTGCAGCATTAAATTCACAGCAAAAAGTTTGTCTGTTCTTTTATTGGTCTCACGAATTTGTTCCCGTAGTTCTTCACCTGTTAAACCACTGGCTGCGATGATTCCCAAGCCGCCTGCCTCAGAGACAGCACTAACCAGCGGATAACGAGCAATATGAGTCATTGCTCCCTGCAAAATCGGATACTGGATACCTAACAGTTCGGTGATTGATTTCATCACTAAGCCCTTCTTTCCTTTTTTAATATCCTAGCACATTTAGAGCACCATCTCAGTAGCATTGACCAACATTTGTCTTTCATTTGTTTAGATTCCGGTGATTTTTTTTAACTGATACACAGCTATTATCAAACTAAATAACTTCTAAATCTCTAGTTCTACCAATTTGCAATTTCAAAAAAATCTTACTCAATAACAAACTGCAAAAAGTTTGACTGACAGCTAGCCCATTGTAGTTGTATTCATTTTTCAAAAAAGCTGAAAAATGAGTCTATTTTCGTATCCATACGATTAGGCTAGACTGTTTGTCTATCAATTTGTTAAAAGTCTGTAAATACGGTTCAAACTCAACAAACTGCAAAAAGCCTAACTCGCAAAAAATAGCTCCGCAATTATTATTGCGGAGCATCCAAACTAGTTGGCAACAATATTGACTAATTTATTTGGAACAACAATCACTTTACGGACTGTCTTTCCTTCGATATTGCGCTGGATGTGTTCGTCGGCCATCGCCAACTTCTCTAACTCATCTTTAGCAAGATCAACTGCTACCATGACTTTAGAACGAACTTTTCCGTTCACCTGCAGAATGACCTCAATCTCGCTCTCGATCAACGCTTCTTCATCATAGGTTGGCCAAGCAACGTAAGAAAGACCACCTTCATGTCCTAAGATCGCCCAAAGCTCTTCTGCGATATGCGGTGCGATTGGTGCTAATAATTGTACGAAGCCTTCCACATATTCATAAGTCAGTGCTTCTGCCTTATACGCATCATTCACGAAGACCATCAATTGAGAAATCGCTGTGTTCAAATGCAGATTCTCCATGTCTTCTGTCGCTTTTTTGACCGTTTGATTGTAAACCTTCGTTAAAGAGCCATCATTAAAGGTGGTGATATGATCACGCATTTTGCCTTCTTCATCAACGATCAGACGCCACACGCGATCCAAGAATTTACGTGAGCCTTCAAGTCCGTTTTCACTCCAAGGAATCTGAGCATCCAAAGGTCCCATGAACATTTCGTACATCCGCAATGTATCCGCCCCATACTTGTCTACGACATCATCTGGATTAACCACATTTTTCAATGATTTACTCATTTTCGCAGGCGCTTCTTCTAGTTCTTCGCCTGTTTCAATACTAAACCATTTGCCATCGCGTTTTTCCACCATATTTGTTGGCACTAACGCACCACGACTATCGCGGAAGCTTTGGCCTAAGATCATGCCTTGATTGTAAAGCTTTTGGAATGGTTCGTTCGTTGGCACGACACCAATATCATACAAGAATTTATGCCAGAAACGAACATACAATAAATGCAGCACCGCATGCTCTGCTCCGCCGATATAAAGATCGACTGGCATCCAACGTTCCAATTTTTCATAATCCGCCAACGCTTCTTTGTTATGTGGATCGATAAAGCGCAAGTAATACCATGAGCTGCCTGCCCATTGCGGCATTGTATTGGTTTCGCGACGGCCTTTTTTACCAGTAATCGGATCAACCACATTGACCCACTCTTCGATGTTCGCTAATGGGGATTCACCTGTGCCGCTTGGCTTGATGTCTGTTGTTTTGGGTAATTCTAAAGGCAATTCATAATCAGGTACCAAACCAGTCGTACCGTCTTCCCAATGAATCACAGGGATTGGTTCACCCCAATACCGTTGACGAGAGAACAACCAGTCACGCAAGCGATAGCTGATTTCCTTCTTCCCACATTCGTGCTCTTCTAACCAAGCCACCATTTTATCGATGGCCTCTTGTTTGTTCAGACCATCTAAAAATTCAGAATTAATGTGTGCCCCGTCACCAGTGAAGGCTTCGTTTTCTATATCGCCGCCTTCAAGGACCGGAATGATCGGCAAGCCAAAGGTTTTCGCAAACTCATAATCTCGTTCGTCATGGGCAGGAACCGCCATGATCGCACCGGTTCCGTAAGAAGCTAAGACGTAATCCCCGATCCAAATCGGCATTTTTTCACCATTGGCCGGATTAATGGCGTATGCACCAGTGAAGACACCTGTTTTTTCTTTCGCTAAATCAGTCCGATTCAGTTCTGATTTTTTTGAAGCTTCTTCAATGTATGCATCCACCGCCGCTTTTTGTTCAGGCGTCGTAATTTTTTGCACCAATTCTAATTCTGGTGCCAATACTGCATACGTTGCACCAAATAATGTATCTGGACGCGTGGTGAAAACAGTAAATGTTTCTTCGCTGTTTTCAATTTTGAAGCTGACATTGGCACCGATCGAACGACCAATCCAGTTCCGTTGCATTTCTTTGATACTTTCTGGCCAATCAAGCTCCTCCAAGTCGTCTAACAAACGATCCGCATAAGCCGTGATTTTCAACATCCATTGACGCATCGGTTTACGGATGACATCATAGCCCCCGCGTTCGCTCTTGCCATCGATGACTTCTTCATTCGAGATGACTGTCCCTAATTCAGGTACCCAGTTCACTGGCACTTCCGCTTCATAAGCCAGACCCTTTTCATACATCTGTTCAAAAATCCATTGTGTCCATTTATAGTAATCTGGATCTGTGGTATTCAATTCACGGTTCCAATCATAACTAAAGCCTAATGCGTTGATTTGGCGTTTGAATGTTTCAATGTTTTTCTTAGTGAACTCAGCTGGATCATTTCCTGTATCCAAGGCATATTGTTCCGCGGGTAAGCCAAAAGCATCCCAGCCCATTGGATGTAAAACACTATAACCTTGTGCGCGCTTCATCCGTGAAATCACGTCAGTCGCAGTGTAGCCCTCTGGATGCCCAACGTGCAAGCCTTGTCCAGATGGGTAAGGAAACATATCTAACGCATAAAATTTTGGCTTCTCAGGATCATCCTGGGTGACAAAGACATTATGCTTTGCCCAATATTTTTGCCATTTTTTCTCAATCGCTTTGTGATCGTAACTCATGTTGTTCCTCCTAAAGTTGAATTAATCGATTTAAATACAAAAAAATCCCATGAAAGTTCTCAAAACTCTCATAGGACGTTATCAACGTGGTACCACCTATTTTCATCTGTCCAATGACAGACCTCAAAAGAAATAACGGTCTTTAACCGGATCGTTCGATCATGCTCCAAGGTAAGTTCGAATGTCTCGCATACACACTCTCAGCACCGTGCGCTCTCTGAAATGCGTTCCTTTCTACTACTCCTCTTCCAAGCAATAATATTCAAAGTAGTTTCATCTTAGCAGATTCCAAAATATTATTCAATTGAATTCCTCTATTGAGAAGCTTTTAAGAAACCATTGAATAAATGGTCCCTTGGGTGAAACATGATATAATACTTCTGTTTAGAAAGGATGAATCAGAGAAAACAATGAAAAATAAATCAATCTATCAATTAATCGGCAGCTTCACTTTGCTGTTTTTTGCGGCGCTTTGTTATATCGTGCGTTTTTATCCAAATACGCTAGCCGGATTTGATCGCGGAATCATTCATGCAGTCCATCAGCTCCATCCACAAATGAACGGTTATTTTTTATGGGTAACAAAATTTGCCAACCCTATCACCGTCATCATTTTGTCGGTGGTATTTGTCGGTCTGTTCTATTTCAATAAACAAAAGATCACTGCTCTCTGGTTAGCGATCAGTATGGCATTAGTAAGCGGACTTGGAAATCATCTGTTGAAACTGTTCTTCCATCGAGAACGGCCAACGATCTTGACTCATATGGTGACAGAACACAGCTTTAGTTTCCCCAGTGGACACGCGACAGCTAGTACCTTGTTATACGGCACGCTGATTTTCGTCATGGCACTATTCTTTAAGGAAAAAACACCGCGCTTGATTGCCCAGATCGTTGTTGGAGTATTGATTCTCAGCATTGTGATCAGCCGGATCTATCTTGGGGTTCATTACCCAAGCGATGTCCTTGGCGGCATGCTTTTCGGAAGCAGCTGGCTATTGTTCACATACCCGTATTACAAAGAAAAAAAATTAGTTTATGATCTAAAAACGATTAGGAGAAAATAAATGGCTTTTCAATATAGTGACGACCAAACCAAACGCTATCACTCTTGGAATTATGCATTACGTCAGGAATTTGGCGGAAAAATCTTTAAAGTTCCGGTGGATGGCGGTTTTGATTGTCCCAACCGTGACGGCACGGCTGCCCATGGCGGCTGTACCTTTTGCAGCGTCTCTGGTTCCGGCGATATGATCGTGGCTCCAAGTGATCCGTTGCCTCAGCAGTTCCATAAGGAAATCGACATGATGCATCAAAAATGGCCTCACGTCGATCAATACATCGTCTATTTTCAAAACTTTACCAATACTCACGCTCCTGTAGAAGTAATCCGCGAACGTTTCGAACAAGTCGTTAATCTCCCTGGTGTGGTTGGTTTATCCGTGGGTACCCGTCCCGATTGCTTGCCGCCGGAAGTTGTGGAGTATTTAGCCGAATTAAATCAGCGTTTATATCTATGGGTAGAACTTGGTCTGCAAACGACCTACGAGAGTACCAGTGACATGATTAATCGCGCCCATGATTATTCGACTTATGTTGATGCGGTCGCGCGTCTACGCAAACATAATATCAATGTTTGTACTCACTTGATTAATGGCTTACCAGGTGAGTCGCTAGACATGATGCGGGAGAATGTTCGTCGAACGATTTTGGACTCTGACATTCAAGGAATCAAGCTGCATCTATTACATTTAATGCGCAATACGAAGATGCTAAGAGATTACGCAGAAGGTCGTCTTCAATTAATGAGCAAAGATGATTATGTCTCCGTTATCTGTGATCAGTTAGAGATGATTCCCCAAGAGATCATTATTCATCGCTTGACTGGTGACGCGCCATGGGACTCACTGATTGGTCCGATGTGGAGCTTGAAAAAATGGGAAGTCTTGAATGCGATTGATCAAGAATTGATCCGCCGAGATTCCTATCAAGGAAAATTCGCTGTGAGAAAGGAATTTGACCATGCTGCTAACCGCTCTGCGTTATAGTCATCAATTGCTGAAGGAAATCGTGAGCGAAGGCGACCACGTGATTGACGCTACAATGGGCAACGGCAATGACACGTTATTTCTAGCGGAACTCGTTGGCGAAACAGGTCAGGTCTATGCGTTTGATATCCAAGAGCAGGCCCTGCAAAATACGCGTGAGAAAATCGCTGATTATAATGAACGTACAACATTATATCTTGCCGGTCATGAAACAATCGAAGAAAAAATCGCCGCGGATCAGCCCATCAAAGCCGCGATTTTCAATCTTGGTTATTTACCAAAAAGCGACAAACAAATCATCACCTTACCTGAAACGACTAAACAGGCGATGCAAGCCATTTTGAAACGTCTGACTACTGGCGGACGAATGATTATCGTAATTTATTATGGTCATGAGGGCGGCGAAGCAGAAAAAAATGAAGTAATCGATTTCTGTCAAAAATTACCACAAGAGGAATTTCGTGTGCTGAATTATCAATTTATCAATCAGAGAAATAGTCCGCCAATTTTATTGTGTGTAGAAAAAAAGAGTGACTGATCAAAAATTGATCAGTCACTCTTTTCATTAAACCATTCCAATACTCGCTTAATCCAGGTATCCCAGAAGAGCCAATCATGTTTCCCAGGGCCTTCTTCAAAGGTCACATCAAGCTTCTTTTGTTTCATCTTATGAGCCATATATTGGCTGGCAGGATACAAATCATCCTCTGTTCCGCATGCTAAGAAAAAGCGCGGAGCTGCCTTTCCACTCTCCCCTAGTTCATCCAGTAGACGCAGCGGGTCATTCTTTGAGCCCTTAATCTGATCTAAGGGACCAAATATCCCTTGCCAATAGGCTTCATTTCGCACCAATAACAAACTGTCCACATCGGATAAAACGACAGCCCCTGATAAGGATGCGACAGCCGCAAAATTCTCTGGCTTCGCTAAGCCTAATTTTAATGCTCCATAACCACCCATTGATAAGCCCGCGGCAAATGTTTTCTCCCGCTTACATGTCAACTGTGGAAACAGCTCGTGAACAATCGTCGGCAGTTCCTCTGAAACAAACGTCCAATAGTTCATATCATAAGTCGTATCGGTATAAAACCCAAGATCAGTGGAGGGCATCACCACCGCCATCTGATACTCAGCCACATATCGTTCAATCGATGTCCGACGCTCCCAGACACTATGATTGCCGCCCATACCATGCAATAAATACAAGACTGGTACATCTTCTGTCATACCAGCTGTTTCTGTTCCAATCTTCTTATGGGTTGTCTGCGGCAAGATCACATTCATAGCCACTTCCATTTGCAAAACATTCGAATACACATTTACCTGTAAAAAAGCCATTCAGCGAGATCCTCCAGTTCTTTTATTCTTCGTTAAGTTTAACACTTCTCGCTTGTTTGCCAACCATAAAGCTAAAAATCAATGCGAAAATGATCAATAGCAGTCCAGCAAAATAGACCCAATGAAGACTATCAAAAAGAATTTTGCGTAATTCTGCCCGTAATCCCGATTCAATCTGTAATGCTGTGTGAGGATTAATCAGACGATTCATAATATCTAAGTTAGCAATTCCAGCATTGGTTAATTGACGCCCATTCGCGATGTTTAAGATGATCCCAAAAAGTGAAACCATGACTGTTTG
Organism: Enterococcus sp. GPZ-007; assembly: GCF_059374735.1. Lineage (NCBI taxonomy): Bacteria > Bacillati > Bacillota > Bacilli > Lactobacillales > Enterococcaceae > Enterococcus > Enterococcus sp. GPZ-007. The sequence continues at coordinate 129,580 of NZ_JCAFYN010000006.1, forward strand.
TCCGATCGTCCGAGACAACGTATTAAATGAAGTCGCCACACCGATCTCTTCCTTCGATACACTGGCCTGTGCCTCCACTGTCGTAGTTGTGACAGATAACCCATAACCAATACCTAAAACTCCCATTATAATGAAGAATACCCAAAAGGGACTCTGTTGCGGCAGCATCAATAATGTTCCTCCACCAGCTAAAATAATCAGCAAGCCAGCTATAATGATTCGTTTGGCTGAATGCTTACGTAATAGTTGTCCAGATAAAAACGATCCGTACATCCAGACAATCGACATTGGTGCTAATACTAACCCGCCTATGCCAGCTGGTTTGCCTAATACCCCTTGCATCCACATAGGAATATAAACATCCAACCCCATCAAGAATCCACTGATCAAAGCAGCAACGACATTCACACTAGCAAACGTCTTATTATGGAACAAATTCAAATTAATTACCGGGTCCTCTGCTCGTTTTTCTGTTCGAATAAATAAGAGCAATGAAACGATACTCGCTACAAATAACGCTGCAACAGAAATTGATAAGCCTTCATCCCCTAATAACTGAAAACCCAATAGCAGACTTACCAGCGTCAGCATTAAGAACAAGCTGCCAAGAATATCCATCTTTTTCGCTTGATGCTTCTTTTTCTCCTCAATGAAGAAGTATTGCAGCAGACCGATCAAGCCCAAACCAATCGGTACATTGATGAAAAATATCCAATGCCACCCGACCGTATCTACGATCAAACCTCCCGCCAAGGGGCCAAAAACACTTGCAACACCCCAAGCAGCACTTGTCAGACCTAGTACCTTGGCTCGCTTCTCAATATCATAAAGATCAGCGATAATCGTTAAAGAGACCGGCATGATTGCCCCAGCACCAACTCCTTGAATTCCCCGAGCAATAATCAGTGTCAGCATTTCATTGGACAGCCCGCATAGTGCTGAACCTAAGACGAATAATGAAATCCCTATAATAAAAATCGGCTTTCTACCGACTTTATCCGCTAGCTTTCCATAGATCGGTGTAATCATTGCATTTGTTAACAAATAAATCGAAAAGACCCAGTTCATGATTTCGATTCCGTGTAACGTACCAACAATCGTCGGCATAGCAGTCGTCACGATCGTTCCTTCGATCGCTGACATAAATGTCGCGATAAATATCCCCGCAGTCACAACCTTCACATTCGTTTTTCTTTTCATCTTTTCCTCCAATTTCATTTCAAATTTTTTCACTAGCATATAGTTCTAGCTTTTTTGATCACTTCAATCAACTAAAAAACTACAAAAAGAGACGGTCCATCGATCAAAGATCAATAGAAACCGCCTCGTGAACTCCATAAATAATTTATGTCTGTACGATTTACACTAAATTCAAACTTTTCTTCAATGCCTCAACTTTGTCGATATGTTCCCACGGCAGATCGACATCTGTTCGACCAAAATGACCATAGGCAGCCGTATCGCTATAAATCGGCCGTAATAAATCAAGCATTTCAATAATTCCCGCTGGACGAAGGTCAAAGTTCTCGCGAATCGCACCAATCAGTGCTTCTTCAGTCACTTTCGCTGTTCCAAAGGTATTTACTGAAATAGAAACAGGTTGCGCCACACCGATCGCATAGGCAAGCTGTACCTCAACTTTATCAGCCAAACCAGCAGCAACAATATTTTTGGCAATATAACGAGCCGCATAAGAAGCTGAACGGTCGACTTTGGTTGCGTCTTTCCCAGAAAAAGCGCCGCCACCATGACGTGAATAACCACCGTAAGTATCAACGATAATTTTACGTCCAGTCAAGCCCGCATCCCCTTGAGGTCCACCAATTACAAAACGGCCTGTTGGATTGATAAAATATTTTGTTTTATCATCTAATAGTTCGGCAGGGATTTCGTGTTTGATCACTTTTTCCATAACGTCTTTTTGAATCGTTTCATTATCAACCGCATCATTGTGCTGTGTACTGATAACCACCGTATCCACACGTAATGGTTTCCCATTTTCATCATATTCTACTGTTACCTGAGATTTTGCATCCGGTCCAAAATAGGCCACTTCACCAGATTTACGCAAATCCGCCAAACGCTTCACTAAGTGATGACTCAATGAAATAGGCAACGGCATCAATTCTGGTGTTTCGTTTACCGCAAAACCAAACATCAACCCTTGGTCTCCAGCACCGATGTCATCAAGTAACTCTTCTTTGCCACGTGTTTCTAACGCATCATCCACGCCTTGTGCAATATCCGGTGATTGTTCATCAATCGCTACTAAGACAGCGACATTGTCACCATCAAAGCCAAATCGTGATTCTGTATAACCAATGCGTTTAATGGTTTCACGCACCACTTTTTGAATATCTACATAAGCCGAAGTAGATATTTCTCCAAAAACTAAAACTAATCCAGTTGTTACAGACGTTTCACATGCAACCCTGGCTTTCGGATCCTTTTCCAAAATCGCATCTAAAATCGCATCACTGATTTGATCAGCAACCTTATCCGGATGTCCTTCTGAAACTGATTCAGATGTAAATAAACGACGTTCTTCCATTATAACTATTCCCCCCAATTTTTATTCGGTTACAAGGAATCTCTGAACTTTTTCAGAGCCTATCGGGAACTTGCAACGACTCGATTATAACAGAAAAATAGCGGCTGTCACCAATAAACGACTAATAAACCTGAAAGTTTACCAAAATCTATTTTCAAAGCAAAAAAAAGAGACGTTCAAAAACGTCTCAGAATGACCCGTACGGGACTCGAACCCGTGTTACCGCCGTGAAAGGGCGGTGTCTTAACCGCTTGACCAACGGGCCAATATAATAAAAAACGGAGAAGGAGGGATTTGAACCCTCGCGCCGGTTTCCCGACCTACACCCTTAGCAGGGGCGCCTCTTCAGCCACTTGAGTACTTCCCCAAAAAACCAAAAAAGAT